>NZ_LZML01000011.1:0-31352 GCF_001665695.1 Nocardia sp. 852002-51101_SCH5132738
CCGCTCGCCCGACTCCCCTCCGTCGTCTCCACGACGAGTCCGCCCCCGCCGAAGTCGACCGCCACGGTCACCGCCGGAATCACCGCCACCCGAAGCTCCAACCCGGCACCGGCACGATCGCGATACCCGAGCATCGCAAGCCCGTCCGCGCCCCCGCGCGGGCGCACGATCTCCCACGCGCGATCTCCCACCCGGCCAGGGTAGATCGGATCCCTCACCCGATGCTCGCGACATTCGTTCGTGCAGGCCAGAGGCGTAGGGACAACACGCGCGACACGCCCTCGCGGATCAGGGTGAACTCACGGCGGCTCCGTATGCTCGGCGCACCGCAGCTACTTTCTAACCCAGGGAGGTACTTTGCGTCACCGGTCTGTCCTCACCGCTTTTCTCGCATCGCTACTTCTGCTGATCGGGCCTCCGATCACGGCGCAGGCGCTACCGGACTCGGGATCCGGTTCCGGCTCCGGATCCCTCTCGGCGTCGCCCTGCCATCCCGGTACGCCGCCCACAGTGCCGAAGACGACCAACTATTACGACGGGCAGGAATATCTGGGGCCCGACCCGTTGCCGCAGGATCCACCTGTGGGTCCGTTGCTGACGGGATATCAGCGCTTCGGGAACCTCACCGAGGCCCAGTTCATTGCGAAGTACCGCACTCCGGACAATTCCATGTGGATATATCCACCCGATGACGGATTCCTGATCATCGACGGCCGTACGGCGGCACACCCGGAGGTGTTGCAGCCCGGCAAGCGTATCGACCGATTCGGTGCTCCGAGTGGAAAGTTCCTGGCACAAGAGGGCGAGTCGTACGGCGGGCGCGCGATACCACCGCAGAACCTCAACTCGCCCGGGGGCACCACACAAAGCGATTATCACGTCTACTGCGTACTCGCGCCGTTCCAAGTGGAGGCCGGGCCGGCCCAGCCATGGTTCGAGCAGCCCGGACTCGGTACCCAATATGTTCTGGATACCAGTTTCCAGCCGTACCCCGGCGGAAAAGCGACCGTCCAATGGCTGCTCGACAACCACTACCTGGTCGAAGAGATCCCTGGTTGATATGGATCGCAGGCAATTGGCCGCCGCCCTGCTCGCCGCCGGAAAGCCTCCGCAGTGGTTCCAGATCGCCGGCGTTCATACCCACGACCCGCTGCCGACCGACTTCTGGTTCCTGCGACCGGGATCCGGCGGCGACTGGGAAGTCGGCGTCTTCGAACGCGGTGAGTACGACGTCCGAGGCCGATTCGCCGCCGAATCCGACGCGGCCGCATGGGTTTACGAATCCATGATGGGACACCCCCCACCGTGATGCGAATACGAAACGGCCCCTCACTTGTCATCAAGTGAGGGGCCGTTCCACTGCGCGCCCGGAGAGACTCGAACTCCCAACCTTCTGATCCGTAGTCAGATGCTCTATCCGTTGAGCTACGGGCGCAGGTCCTGTTCAGTTGTGTGCCCGGTTACCCGGGCGTGGCGGAGGCGAGAGGATTTGAACCTCCGGTCCCCGTGAAGGGACAACTCATTAGCAGTGAGTCCCATTCGGCCGCTCTGGCACGCCTCCTGGAGCCTTCTTTCGAGGGCGCCGGTCCTTTCGAACCGCCGAGAGGCAAGAGTACAGAGCAACCGGTCAGGACGCAAAACGGCTGGTCAACGCAGGTGACTGTCGAACCAATCGAAGATTCTGGTCTGTGCGTCGATCAGGAGCCGCTTCTCGTCCTCGGGCAGCTGCTCGAAGTCGGCCATGTCGAATCCGGGATGGTCCGGGCGGTGATGCAAGCCGGGGTAGCTGACCACCAGGGTGGCCACCGCGGCGCGCGCCGCCGCGTCACGCAGGCGTTCCACGTGATCGGCCGGGTTGACGGGATCGTCGTTGCCGTAGAGACCGAGCCAGGGGGCCTGCAGCTGCGGGGCGGCGTCCACCAGTGCCGTCGCCTCCGCGGTCAGCGGCTCCATGATGCCGGGTGCGGCGACGCTCACGGCCGCACCGATGGGACGGTTCGTGGCGACCAGCAGTGCGGCGGTGCCGGCGTTGTCGAAACCCAGTACGCCGACGGTGTCGGCGTACACTCCCCGGCCGACGAGCCAGTCGAAGCAGGCATCGAAATCGGCGAACAGATCCGCGCCGAACACCTGCTCGACCTCCGCGCCGCCCGCGACGGCGGTGGCGACCGCACCCGGCCCGTCGGAGACCCGCGCCCCGACGGCGGCGAGATCGCGGTCGTTGACCGTCCCGGCGCCGTCCCCGTGACCCTTCTGCCGATCGAAGCGGTGGAACAGATTGGGCGCCACCATGATCCAGCCTTCACCGGCCAGCGATTTCATCATTTCCAGCAATACATCGGCAAACTGACGGGACTCGTGGAGTACGACGATGCCGCCGCGCGCGTAACCCTCCGGCTCGATCACCGTAATGGGCACCCGACCTCCGGCCGCCGGGCCCGGAGCGCCGTCGACCACCTGCCCGCTGTCGCGCAATGGTGCTTCATCTCGATAGATGCCCGACATGAAACCAGGGTAGTTCGCATCCGTTACATTCGGGAGAAGTTGCACGGAAGTACCCATTCCTCGGAAAATTTTCCGACATACCGCCCAGCCGGTTCGGACCCGCCGACGGACCGCCGGGGTCTCCCGGACAACCGCGGCGAGCCGCCGCGACGTGCGAGGAATTAAGGTGTTGGGGTGAGTGCTCGTATTCGTCCGGACCTGGAGTCCATTCCGGCCTACGCTCCGGGTCGCAGTCATCCGGGCGCCGTGAAACTGGCCAGCAACGAAACCACCCAGGGGCCGCTCCCGAGCGTGGCCAAGGTGATCGCCGAGGCGGCCGAACTCATCAACCGGTACCCGGACAACTCCTCCGGCGAACTTCGAGCAGCCCTCGCCGAGTTCCACGACGTCGCGGTCGAGAATGTCGCGATCGGCTGCGGCAGCGTCGCGCTGTGCCAGGAACTGGTCCAGATCACGTGCGCCTCCCCCGCCGACGAGGTGGTGTTCGCCTGGCGCTCGTTCGAGGCGTATCCGATCGTCACGCAGGTCGGCAACGCGACTGCCGTGCCGGTGCCGCTGAACGACGAATTCGCACACGATCTGGATGCGATGGCGGCGGCGATCACCGAGCGGACCCGGCTCGTTTTCGTCTGCAATCCGAACAACCCGACCGGAACGGCGTACGGCCGTGCCGAATTGACCCGCTTCCTCGACGCGGTCCCCGACGACGTGCTGGTGGTGCTCGACGAGGCGTACTTCGAATATCTGCGCCTGCCCGCCGACGATCGGGCCGACGGCGTCCAGATCGGCCGAGGCCGCTCGAATGTCGTTGTGCTGCGCACCTTTTCGAAGGCATACGGGCTGGCGGGGCTGCGAGTCGGTTACGCCGTCGGCGATCCGGAACTGATCACCGCGCTGATGAAGGTGCACATTCCGTTCAGCGTGAATCGGCTGGCACAGGCCGCGGCCATCGCCTGCCTGCAGGCGCGGCACGAACTGCTCGACCGCACCGATCATGTGGTGGCCGAGCGGGAACGTATGCGCGAGGCGCTGCTGGCGGCCGGATACCGGGTACCGCCGAGCCAGGCCAACTTCGTCTGGCTGCCGCTGGGCGAGCACAGCGCGGAGTTCGGCGCGGCCAGTGCCGAAGCCGGAGTTCTGGTGCGGCCGTACGGCGCCGACGGGGTGCGGATCACCGCGGGCGATCCGCACGAGAACGATCGGTTCCTGAGTTTCGCCACCGCACCGGACACCGTCGCGCGCTTCGCCGGCTGAACCGGCTCCGCGGCGGTCAGCGCACGCCGAGGGCTCCCGCCAGCGTCGGCCACGCCCTCGGCAGTTCGTCCTTCCAGTACGGCCAGGAATGCGTGCCCACCGGACGCAGATCGACATCCGCCGGGATCTGCATGCGCTCCAGCCGATCCGCGAGCGCCATCGTGCAAGCGTTGGCGCCGGCCTCGAGCGGACCACCGAATCCGATCGTCGAGAACGCTTCCGGATTGCCCGGACCGTCGTAGGGCCCCGGCACACCGGAACCGGCGGACAGGAAGATCGCCTTACCGCGCAGGGTGTCGGCGTGCATCATCACGTCGTGGGCGAGCCAGTCGGGATCTTCCTGCTTGCCGAACATGTTGTCCGGATCGCCACCGTAGGTGCGCACCACGGCCCGTGCCTGCGCCTGCCCGAAATCCGAGCCCATCGCATAACAACCACTGTGGGCGGCGACAGCGAGATAGGCCTGCGGGTTGCGTATCGCCAGCATCATCGCCGCCTCCGCCCCCATCGAGACGCCCTCCACAGCATCGCGGCCGTTGCCTTCGAAGGTCGCGTCCATCAACGGCGGCAGTTCCCGAGTGAGAAAGGTCTCCCACTTGTTCGTGCCGAGCACCGGATCCGGATGCTGCCAATCCGTGTAGTACCCCGCCGGGCCGCCGATCGTGAGGACCACGTTGACGTCCTTGTCGGCGAAGAACTGCACCGCGCCACCGCGCTCGGTCCAGTTGTTGTACTGGTTGCTCGCGCTGCGCCCGTCGAGCAGATAGACGGTCGGGCGCGGATGGCTGCGATCGGCCGGTAGCAGCACCTGCACCTGCACCGTGCGTCCCATGGCCGGGGAGTCCACGAAAACCCGCAGCCAGCGATCGTTGATCGGTTCGATGTGGTCGATCGACGCGGTGGCCGGACGGGGATCGTCCAGCGCCGGAGGCGGCCTCTCGGCGGAACCCGAATCGGCCGGGGGCGCGGGCGCGGCGGCAATCGACGGCGCTCCCCAGATCGCCCCACTCATCAGGAGTGCGGCGATGGTAGCGCCGGACAGCCGACGCCGTATCCGGCGACGAACCATGGCCGCCATCCTGCCAGAGGTCGTGCGAGGCGTCGAAAACCCACGACGGCCCGATCTCCGGCGAGTCTTCCGACGCTCCGCACCGATTCGGCATCCCCGCACTCGCGCCAGTAGGCTGAGACACCGTTCCGGCGCGCCCGGAACGAGGTGGGTTGCCCGAGCGGCCTAAGGGAACGGTCTTGAAAACCGTCGTGGTTCACGCCACCGTGGGTTCAAATCCCACACCCACCGCAGGTGAAGGGGCTGTCACCAGGGGACTGTTCCGGCGTCGGAGAAGAATCCGCCGGTCGGTCCGTCGTCGGGCAGGGTGGCGAGGTGGATCGCGATCGCGGCGCCCTGTTGGGGGGTTCGGACGCCGCGGAAGCCGTTGAGGTCGGTGGCGGTGTAACCGGGGCAGCCGGAGTTGATCAGGATGTCGGTGTCGGCCAGTTCCTTGACGTATTGGACGGTGACCGCGTTCAGGAAGGTCTTCGACGCCGCGTAGGCAGCGGAGATCGGGCCGGTGTCCGCGCCGGGCGTGGTCTGCAGCGTGAGCGAGCCGACGCTGCTGGACATGTTCACGATCCTCGGTGCTGCCGAACGCCGCAGCATGGGCAGCATCGCGTTGGTGACGCGGATGACTCCGATCACGTTGGTTTCCACAGCCTCACGCACGGTCGCGGGATCGACGGTGGTGGGTGTCTGGGGCATGCCGCCGGTGATCGCGGCGTTGTTGACCAGGACGTCGAGCCCGCCGGCGCGGTCGGCGATCAGGTCCGCCGCGGCGGCCACGCTCGCGTCGTCGGTCACGTCGAGCGGAACGCCGAAGGCATCGATCCCGTCCGCGCGGAGCTTCTCCACCGCCGTGTCGCGGCGTTGTGCGTCGCGCGCGCCCACACCGATTCGCCAGCCGAGGGCGCCCAGCCCCGCCGCGATCTCGTATCCGATTCCCTTGTTCGCACCCGTCACCAGCGCGATCGTCTGTTCACTCATACCGTCGATCCTGGTTCGGTCGGGGGTGGCGGGTCCAACACCGATCGGGTGGCCGCTGATACCGCACGGGTATCAATGCCGGATACGATGACGTGGTGGAGACGCGGGAGTTGCGATACTTCGTCGCCGTCGCCGAGGAGTTGCATTTCGGGCGAGCGGCACAGCGACTCGCCATGGCGCAACCACCGCTGTCACGGGCGATCCGACAGCTCGAACGGCGGCTCGGCGTGGTTCTGCTGCACCGCACCACTCGCTCGATCGCCCTGACCGAGGCCGGGGCGGTGCTCTTGCGGGAGGCTCGTGCCGCGCTCGCCGCGGTCGACGCCGCGGAGCGCCGCACCCGCCGCGCGGCCGGTCGGCCCGGCGTGGTGCTGGCCACGAAGGCCGGAGCGTCCAGCGAACTGCTGTCGAAGTTGCTGGACGCCTGCGCTGCCGAACCGGGCGCTGTCGCTGTCGAGGTGCTGCTGTGCGGGCCCGGCAAGCAGGAGGCGCTGCTGCGCGACGGCCGTGCCGACGTCGCACTGCTCCACCGGCCCTTCGACACGACCGCCGGACTCGACACCGAGGATCTGCACACCGAACACCAGGTTCTGGTCCTGCCCGCGGGCCACCCCCTCGCCCACCGGCCCCACCTGTCGTCGGCCGAGGTCGCCACCCTGACGGATCTGCCCCTGCCGCGCTGGCCCCGGCAGGACGGAAGCTATCCCGACGGCCCCGGTCCGAAGGTTCGCGACCACACCCAATTGGCCCAGCTGATCGCGCTCGGACGAACCTGCGCGGTCATGCCCGAGTCGGTCCGAACTCACCTACGCGACGATCACGCGATCGTGCCGGTGCCGGACGCACCGGCGGTCACGACCGTCATCGCCTGGCCGCCACACAGCAGATCCAAGGCCGTCGCCGACCTCGTCCGCACCGCGACACGTCTCTGACCGACACCGCGATTCCGCGGCCGCCTCAGCCACGAATATGCGCCGACCGGCGTATCGGTCGGCGCCACAGTCGTTTCCGGTCTCGATTCGAACGGCCGGCCCCAGGTTCAGAAGCACCACACCCAATCGGCGGACCCCGGCAACGGAATGGTGATGCAGATGGCGATCGGTTTCGCCGTGGTATCGGAAGCGCTGTCGGCGGAGGCGATGGGCGCCGCCACGGCGCCGAGCGACATGACTATCGCGGTGGTAGCGAGGACTTCGCGGGACCAACGTCCCTGATCAACTCCGGCGGGGGTCGGTTTTGGTGTTCACTCGGTCGAACGCGTCACCGATGGCGGTGAGTTCTTCGGGGCTGAGCAGGTCGACGAAGGTGCGGCGGACCGCGGCTACGTGGCCGGGGGCGGCGGCGCGCAGGCGGCGCATACCTTCCTCGGTGAGGTGGGCGCGGACGCCGCGGCCGTCCTCTTCGCAGCTGGTGCGGCGGACCATGCCCTGATCCTCCATGCGGCGGATCTGGTGGGTGAGGCGGCTGCGCGAGGAGAGCACGCCGTCGGCGAGATCGCTCATCCGCAGCGATCCGCCCGGAGCCTCGGAGAGCATTACCAGGATGCGGTATTCGGGCAGGCTCATATCGCTGTCGGCCTGGAGCTGGCGGTTGAGTTCCACCATCAGACGCTGGTGCCCGTCCATGAAGGCGCGCCACGCCCGCTGCTGTGCCGAGCTCAACCACGGCGGCGATGCCGGGTGACCACTCGGTTCGTAAGCCATGGCGCCATTCTATTGGGCCCGAATGGAAGCAATGTCGCCTGGTCAGCGACTTGCGGACAAGATCACCCGAATCGGATCCACAGCCGCACCCGTTCCAGCGCGGCGAGCACATAGAGTCGGGGTATGTACGCGGTGACATTGGACGGTTTCGGTGGACCCGAGGTGATCCGCTGGGCGGAGGTGCCGGATCTGCCGCCGCCCGGGCCGGGCGAGGTGGCGATCGACGTCGTGGCGGCCGGGGTCAATCGCGCGGATCTGTTGCAGCGCCAGGGTTTCTATCCGCCTCCCCCAGGCGCGAGCGACATTCTGGGCCTCGAGGTGTCGGGCGTCGTGGCCGAGATCGGCGAGGGCGTACGGGATCTGCGGCCGGGCGAGCGGGTGTGCGCGCTGCTGTCCGGCGGCGGCTACGCCCAGCGCGTGGTGGTCGCCGCGAGTCAGGTGCTGCCGGTGCCCGAGGGCCTGGATCTTGCTGCGGCAGCGGCACTTCCGGAGGTGGCCGCCACCGTGTGGTCGAATCTGGTGATGCGCGCCGGATTGCACGCCGGCCAACTGTTACTCGTCCACGGCGGCGGTAGCGGGATCGGCACCCATGCCATCCAGGTCGCGGTGAATCGCGGTGCGCGCGTCGCGGTGACCGCCGGTTCGCAATACAAATTGGATCGCTGCGCCGAATTGGGTGCGAGCATCGGAATCAATTATCGCGAACAGGATTTCGTGGAAGTCGTCGGCGAATTGGGTGGCGCCGACATCATTCTCGACAATATGGGCGCGAAATACCTGCCGCGCAACGTGACCGCCCTCGCCGAGGACGGGCAGCTGTGCGTGATCGGCATGCAGGGCGGAGCGAAGGGCGAGCTGAATCTGGCGGAGCTGCTCGGAAAGCGCGGCACCATCCATGCCACCAATCTGCGTAAGCGGCCGGGCACCGGGCGGTCGAGTAAGGCCGAGATCATCGCGGAGTTGCGGCGCCATCTGTGGCCGCTGATCGCGGAGGGCGCGGTGGTACCGGTGGTACATGCCGAGGTCCCGGTCACGGAGGCGGCGCACGCCCACGAACTGCTCGATTCGGCCGAGACCGTCGGCAAGGTGATCCTGCGCATCGACGAGGCGTGAACGCCCGCTGTGCCCGTCGGCGACCGTGCGCCGGACGGCCGCCTACTTCTCCAGCGAGTTCAGCGCCCGGCCGAGCTGTTCGATCTCGAATTTCGTTGTGTAGGGCGCCAATCCGAGGGTGACCGCGCCGCCCTCGTCGTTGACGCCCAGCGCGTCGAGCAGGCGGCTGCCGCCGTGTGCGCCGCTGACCGTGCCGATGCGGTGATCGGCGAGCTCGGCGGAGATCTTCTCCGCCTGCATCCCCGCGATGGTGAAGCTGACCGTGGGAATGCGGGTGGAAGCACGGCCGATCACGGTCAGATCCGGGACCGCGTCGAGCACCTCCATGAGATGTTCGAACAGCTGGTCGTGATAGTCCTGCAGCGAGGTGATCGAGATCTCCAGCCGCTCCCGGCGGCTACCGGTGGCCTGTTCGTCCAGTCCGGCGAGATAGTCGATGGAGGTGGTCAGCCCCGCCAGCAACGCGTACTGATGTCCGCCGACCTCGAGCCGCTCGGCGCCCTTGGCGTAGGGATTGAGCGACATCGAGGGAATGCGATCCAGGAATGCCGGATCACGGAACACCAGCGCGCCGATCTGCGGACCACCCCAGGCCGGCGCGGAGAGAGCGACGACGTCGGCGTTGAGTTCGTCGATGTCGATCAGGGCATAGGGCGCCGCGCCGAAGCAGTCGGCCACCAGCAGTCCGCCCACCTCGTGCACCCGGTCGGCGGCGACCCGGACCGCGGGCGCGGAACCGACGATCGGCGAGGCGGCGGTGACGGCGACCAGTCGCGCGGTCGGGCCGATCAGTTCCTCGAACTGCCAGGCCGGCATCTCGCAGGTTTCGATCTCCACCTCGGCCCAGCGCACATGGGCGCCGTAGCGGTTGGCGATGCGCAGCCACGGGGCCACATTGGCCTCGTCGTCCAGGCGCGAGAGCACGATGCCGGTGCCGAGCCCGAGCCGCGAGCTCAGCGATTCGGCCAACCACGCCAGCAGGACGGCCCGGTCCGGGCCGAGGACGACACCCGCCGGATCGCCGCCGACGAGATCGGCGACCGCCTCCCGGGCCGCGTCGAGAATGGCACCACTGCGGCGCGCGGCGGCATGACGATTGGTATGCGAAAAAGCAGAGGTCCGGAAACCGGTTGACACGGCGCGCGATACCGAATCCGGGACCAGCATCCCTGCCTGGGGGTCCAGATGGATCCAGCCGTCGCCCAGGGACGGTATCAACCCCCGAACCCTCGCGACGTCGTAAGTCATGCTGGCCACTCTAAGGGCAGCGGGCAAGTCGGCGGAACCGTGCGCCGACCCAATGCGATATCACGCGACATGGCAACCGACTTTCACAAACCGAACCACACACGAGGCGGACAGAACCGCAACAGAATACTTCCGCCCGAAATCGGACCGCATACCCCGTTCCGGCACCGGGCCCCCACCGGGCGATGCGTCGTTCACTTAGCACTCGGCGCGGGAAGCAGACATCATGGATGCCATGACGCAATCGGACGGAGCACCGGATTCCATCGTGGTGATCGGACCCGAGGGGCGGCCGCTGGTCATTCCGGCCGGCGCCCAGGGTGAGGCGCCGTTCGCCGGGCAGGTGGTCGGCGAGGGCGAGACCGCCGCCGAGGGTGCGCAGACCGGCGGCGAGGAGTCGCTCGCCGATATGGTCGAGCAGCCCGCGAAGGTGATGCGGATCGGCACCATGATCAAGCAGCTGCTCGAGGAGGTACGCGCGGCTCCGCTGGACGATGCCAGCCGCAACCGGCTCAAAGAGATCCACACGACCTCGGTGCACGAGCTCGAGCAGGGTCTCTCCCCCGAGCTGCGCGACGAACTCGAGCGGCTCGCGCTGCCGTTCAGCGAGGAGTCCGTGCCGTCCGACGCGGAACTGCGAATCGCCCAGGCCCAGCTGGTCGGCTGGCTGGAGGGTCTGTTCCACGGTATTCAGACCGCGCTGTTCGCTCAGCAGATGGCGGCCCGCGCACAGCTCGAGCAGATGCGTCACGCTCTGCCGCCGGGTGCGCACATCCCGCGCGAGGGCGGACAGGGTGGATCGGTCACCGGAGGCGGTCAGTACCTCTGAACACCGCTGATCATCGGATAGGCTCGTGCCCCCACCGGCGGGGATCGGCTCTGCGCTACAGTCGTGCACTGTGCCAGCAGCTGCCCCTGCCGATTCGGCCACAGCCGAACGCCCGGCCGACGCCACGGTGCCCCTGATGTCGGATGCGCAAACATTCCCGCGGGCCTTCAAAGACCTCCGCGAGGGGTTCACTCAGCGTGAGCTGTGGCTACAGCTGGGTTGGCAGGACATCAAGCAGCGCTACCGGCGATCGGTGATCGGCCCGTTCTGGATCACCATCGCCACCGGCGTGCAGGCGGCCGCGATGGGTGTCCTCTACGCGGCGATCCTGAATCAGGACCTGTGGACGTATCTGCCGTATGTCACCGTCGGCCTGATCGTCTGGAACGTGATCAACGCCAGCATCCTCGAGGGCTCGGACGTGTTCATCGCCAACGAGGGGCTGATCAAACAGCTGCCCTCGGCGCTGAGCGTGCACGTCTATCGGCTGGTGTGGCGGCAGTTCCTGTTCTTCGCCCACAACATCGTGATCTATCTGGTCATGCTGGTGGCCTTCAGCGTCTGGGAACATCTGGACTGGTCCGTGCTGCTGGCGATTCCGGCGATCGCGCTGGTGTTCCTGAATTCGGCGTGGGTATCGATCGTCTTCGGCATCTTCTCCACCCGCTACCGCGACATCGCCCCGATTCTGGGCAGCATGACTCTGATGCTGTTCGTGCTGACTCCGGTCATGTGGACCACGAAGTCGCTGCACGACCAGGGCGGGGCGGTGAGCGAGCGGGCCAAGCTGGTCGAGCTGGTGCCGACCTACCACTATCTCGAGATCGTGCGCGCACCCCTGCTCGGCGATCCGGTGCAGGTGCGGTCGTGGCTGGTCGTCGGTGTGATCACCGTGGTCGGCTGGGCGGTGGCGATCCTGGCGTTGAAGCAATACCGTTCCCGCGTGCCGTACTGGGTGTAGAGGACGTTATGACCGGAGTAAGCATCGAAACCCACCAGGCGTGGGTGGAGTTTCCCATCTTCGACGCCAAGTCACGGTCGCTGAAGAAGGCGTTCCTGGGCAAGGCCGGCGGATCCATCGGGCGCAATCAGTCCGATGTGGTCGTGGTCGAGGCCCTGCGCGACATCACGCTGTCGCTGAAGGAGGGTGACCGGGTCGGCCTGGTGGGCCACAACGGCGCCGGGAAGTCGACGCTGCTGCGGCTGCTCTCGGGAATCTACGAGCCCACGCGCGGCACTGCGCGCGTGCGTGGCCGGGTGGCGCCGGTGTTCGACCTCGGCGTCGGTATGGATCCGGAGATCTCCGGCTACGAGAACATCATCATCCGCGGGCTGTTCCTCGGTCAGACCCGCAAGCAGATGCTCGCCAAGGTCGACGAGATCGCCGACTTCACCGAACTCGGTGAATACCTGAACATGCCGCTGCGCACCTATTCCACGGGTATGCGGGTGCGGCTGGCGATGGGCGTGGTGACCTCGATCGATCCGGAGATCCTGCTGCTGGACGAAGGTATCGGCGCGGTCGACGCGGAATTCATGAAGAAGGCCCGCAACCGGCTGCGCGATCTGGTGGCGCGCTCCGGAATCCTGGTGTTCTGCAGTCATTCCAACGAATTCCTGGCCCAATTGTGCGATACCGCAATGTGGATCGACCACGGCACGCTGCGCATGCAGGGTGATATCGAGGATGTGGTCCGCGCGTACGAGGGCCCCGAGGCGGGCGATCACGTGAAGCAGATCCTGCGTGAGCTCGAACTCGAACGCAATCCCGCATGACCTCCGCCGCAGACCCGGACATGGGCGGTCGAGGGCGGTGGGGGCATGTCCCGGAGAACAAGGATATGGACATGAGTGATCAGGCGGCCTCGTCCGCGGACAGCGGAGTGGCCCGGATCATCGCGGTGGTCGTGACCCACAAACGCCGGGAACTGCTGAGCGAATCGCTGAAAGTGCTCGCCGCGCAGACCCGCCCGATCGACCATCTGATCGTCATCGACAACGGCAACGAGCCCGAGGTCGGCGAGCTGGTGGAAGAACAGCCGATCGAATCCACCTATCTGGGTTCCGAACACAACCTGGGTGGTGCGGGCGGCTTCGCCCTCGGCATGCTGCACGCGCTGACCATGGGCGCGGACTGGGTGTGGCTGGCCGACGACGACGGCCGCCCCGAGGGCCCGGACGTGCTCGAGAAGTTGCTCGATTGCGCCGAGCGCCACGGCCTTTCGGAGGTCTCGCCGGTGGTCGCCGATATCGACGATCCGGATCGGCTGGCGTTTCCGCTGCGCCGCGGCGTGGTGTGGCGGCGGCTGCGGTCCGAACTCGGTGACGAGGACTTCCTGCCCGGTATCGCGTCGCTGTTCAACGGCGCCCTGATCTCCGCCGAGGCGCTCGAGGTGATCGGCGTGCCGGATCTGCGGCTGTTCGTGCGCGGCGACGAGGTGGAGGTGCACCGGCGGCTGGTGCGCTCGGGCCTGCCGTTCGGAACCTGTTTGCAGACGGCGTATCTGCACCCGAACGGGTCGGCGGAATTCAAGCCGATTCTCGGCGGCCGCATGCACACCCAATATCCGGACGATCCGGTCAAACGCTATTTCACCTACCGCAACCGTGGCTATTTGATGGCACAGCCCGGGATGCGGAAACTGCTACCCCAGGAATGGGCGCGGTTCTCCTGGTTCTTCCTCGTACAGCAAAAAGATCCGGCCGGTCTGCGAGAATGGTTGCGACTGCGGCGTCTGGGGCGACGCGAGCAGTTCCATAAACCCGGTTAGATCAGTGCTTTTCGCATGAGGAGGTAACGGCTGTGAGCAACCCCTACGGTGGGCAGCCACCCTATGGGCAACCATTCCAACCGAACGGTGCACAGCCGTATCCCCCGCCGCAGCCGAACGGTCCCTACGGCGCGCCGCCGCCGCACGGCGGTAGCGGAGCCGTTGCCGCACCGGGATATCCGCAGCCGCAGGCGGGCTCGCAGCCACCTATTCCCCAGCCGCACAACGTGTCCCAGCCGCATCAGGCGCCGGGATGGGGCGCTCCCCCGGCTCCGCCGCAGCCCTACGGTCAGCCGCCGGCGAATCCGTACGGGGCGCAACCGTATCCCGGTCAGCAGCAGTTCAACGGCGGGCCGGCGCCCTACAGCGCGCCCAATCCCGTTGCGCCGCAAGGCCAATACGGGCCCTACGGCCCGGCGGCGCAGTTCCAGCCGCAGCCCGGACCGCAGGGCATCGTCGTCGACGCCTCGTACTTCCCGCTGGGATTCCTGCTCGCGCTGACCGGCCCGAAGATCATCGTCAACGGCATGGAGGTGCCGATGGCGAAGTGGGGACAAACCCACATTCCGGTCGGTCCCGGGCAGCATCACGTGCGAGTGGCGACCAAGTGGCTGTGGGATATGGGACCGGCCGAGACGACCGTGCCGGTCGCCGAGGGCCACAGCACCCACGTGTATTACAAATCGCCCGCGATCGCCTTAATCAACGGTGCGATCGGGCCGGTGCCGCAGGCCGCGCCGGGTGCGATCGTGTCCTACATCAGCCTCGGCGTGGTCGGGGTGTTCATCCTGCTGCAGTTGCTGATCGCCTGCTCGCTCTGATCGCGCAGCCCGGGAAGACGTAGGCCCGGAAAATACGTTGCGGCCCGCGCGGCGGGCTGTCATCGTTTGTACATCCGGTCGCGCACGCGACCGAACCGAGTAGCGAGACACGAGAGGGTCGAGGAGGTGGAATACGTGAACGTCGACAGTCGGATTGTCGCGGCCGGAGCCCGGTATCGGACCGAGAAGCGCTCCGCCGCACGTATTTCCACTCTTCTCCCCATGCACTGAGCCCTTCGCGGGCTCGGTGCCCGACGAAGGATGTCTCCCCTCATGGTCGATTACGACCGTCTCATTCCTTACGGCTGGACCGCCGACCTCTCCGCCGCGTACACAGGACTGCTCGATACCGGCTGGGTCCCGGCCCGCGTGATCCGGATGGATCGCAGTGAATGCGATGTCGCGATGCCCGACGGGCTCGCGCGCGCCGACTGTCCGCGGGCGGATACCAACATCAACGGCCTGTGTACCGGTGACTGGGTCGCCGTCACACCGGCCGAAACCACCGCCGGCCCGGCGTTCACGGTACGAAAGTTGTTGCCGCGCCGCACGATTCTGCAGCGCGCGACGGTATCCGGACGTTCCGACGCGCAGGTGCTTGCCACCAATGTGGATACCGTCGCGATCTGTGTCGCCGCCGACGGTGAGATCGACCTGGGTCGCATCGAGCGGATGCTGGCCCTGGTCTGGGAGTCCGGCGCGCAGCCGCTGGTGGTGCTGACGAAATGCGATCTGTCGCCGGATATTTCCCTGTCCGAGGTGCGTGCCGCCGCGCCGGATGCGGCGGTGCTGGCCGTCTCGGCAACGACCGGCGCCGGTATGGATGTGCTGCGTGCGGTGGCGGCCGGAACGGTCGCGCTGATCGGATCGTCCGGCGCCGGCAAGTCGACCCTGGCGAATGCGCTGCTGGGCGAGGAAGTCTTCGCGACGGACGGGGTTCGCGCCTCGGACAAGCGCGGGCGGCACACCACGGTCCATCGCGAGTTGCGGCCGATTCCCGGCGGCGGAACTCTGATCGACACACCGGGGCTCCGGGCGATCGGGCTCTGGGATGCCGAACAGGGTCTGGCCCGGACCTTCACCGATATCGAATCACTGGCAGCGCAATGCCGATTCTCCGACTGCGAACACCGCACCGAACCCGGATGCGCGATTCTCGGCGCCCTCGAAACCGGCGAGCTGCCGCAGCGACGACTGGACAGTTACCGCAAACTGCAGCGCGAGAACGACCGGCTCGCCGCTCGCAGCGATGCGCGGTTGCGAGCCGAACGAGAGCGGGTGTGGCGCGACATCAGCAAATCGCAGCGGCGAATGTACAAGGAACGTGATCCTCGTCGCCATCGGCGCTGACCGGCTATGCAACTGGTTGCATAGCCTCGCTCGGTGCCCTACTGTGCGAATCGGGTAGTTCAGCACCCCGGCTCCTTCGGATCGCCGATCATGGAGACCGGGGTGATCGCACAGATGGGAGCAGGGATATGACCGAAGCTGGTAAGCCACTGGCCGGCCGCACCATGATCATGTCGGGCGGCAGCCGCGGCATCGGCCTGGAGATCGCCAAGCGGGCCGCCGCCGACGGTGCGAACATCACGCTGATCGCCAAGACCGACCAGCCGCATCCGAAACTGCCGGGCACGATCCACACCGCGGCCGAGGAGCTCGAGGCCGCGGGCGGTCGGGTCCACAAGTTCGTCGGCGATGTGCGCGACGACGAGGGCGTCGCCGAAGCCGTGCGTCAGACCGTGGAGCGGTTCGGCGGTATCGATATCGTCGTCAACAACGCCTCGGCGATCGATCTGTCGCCGACCGAAACGCTGTCGATGAAGAAGTACGACCTGATGCAGGACATCAACTGCCGCGGCAGTTTCCTGCTGTCGAAGACCAGCATCCCCGCATTGCGGGAATCCGCCGAGGCGGGCCGCAACCCGCACATCCTCACCCTGTCGCCGCCGCTGAACCTGGACCCGAAGTGGGCGGGCAGCTCGCTGGGTTACACCATCGCCAAGTACGGAATGTCGCTCACCACTTTGGGTTTGGCCGAGGAACTGCGCAAGTACGGCATCGGTGTCAACTCGCTGTGGCCGCGCACGACGATCGCCACCGCCGCGGTCCGCAACCTGCTCGGCGGTGAGGAAATGGTCCAGACCTCCCGCACCCCCGACATCTACGCCGACGCCGCCTACCTGGTCCTCACCTCTCCCGCCAAGGACACCACCGGCAACTTCTTCATCGACGACGAGGTGCTGAACGCGCACGGCATCACCGATCTGGACAAGTACCGCGTGGTCCCCGGTGACGGCCCGCTGACCACGGACCTGTTCCTGTAAGCCGGTCCGCACTCCGCGAACACAGTGGTGTTGCCACTACCGACAGCCCGATCCGACACCGATAGGTTGGTGCTCGGGTCGGGCTGTCGACAGGAGTGCGAAAATGCCACAACGGTTTTCGGCCGTGCGGGGTAGAGTTCCCGGCAGCGATATCGAGGGGAGTTGATTCGCGATGGGGTACCGCTGGATTTTCGGCGTCGCGGTCGTATCGGCCGTTGCCGCGAGCACGCTGATCGGGGGCGCGGCCGGAGCATCGGCCGTCGAGGTCTCACCCGGCGTGTTCTGCGACCGGGCCGGCTGTCACAACGACAACGACGACACCTACCGGGTGGATGCCGAGGTGGTGTGCTCGGGTATGGGTGGCACCGCCCGGGGCACGGCGTGGGTGCCGCCGCACGGCGACGCCCGCATCAACGACGGATGCCCGCTGGTGAGCGGCCCCGGCCACTGGGAGACCCCGCCGCCCGAAGTGCAACCCGACGGCACCTGGAACCAGCCGCCGATGCGGTTCGTCCCGGACCCTCCGGAGCCGACCTACCCGACCTCGTACCGACATCTCGGCGCAGTGGTCGACAACAATCCACCGCCGCCTCCGACGGGCTCGTTCGGCCGCTGAACGCGGCGAATTCGCCGAGGCCCGCCCGGTGACGTACCGGGCGGGCACGCGAATCAGATGCCGTACAGCCGTTCCCAGTTCTCGCGGCTGGTCAGTTCCGGCGCGGCCGCCCGGTACTGCCGGCTCAGCTCCGGAAGTTCGCGGCGCAGCAGGCGCAGGACTCGGAGGGTGCGCAGCAGCAGGGCGCGCGCTTTCTCCTTGTCGCGCTGCCGGATTCGCACGCCGGACTGGGAGGCGTCGGTGACCACGACGTGGTCGAACAGCGCCAGGTGCCACCAGTGCGCATCCTCGCGGGTGACGGCCACGACGCCGTGCTGGGTACGCCCGGTCCACTGCTGGATCGCGCGCTTGACCAGCACCAGCAGCGGACGGCTCGGTTCACCGCCCGCGCGGCGGAGCTGGACATCCGACTGCCGGACCGGTGCGGTCGCGGCCGCGTGCTTCTTGGTCTCGCCGTAGTCGGCGCGGCTGGTGCGAGCGGTGGCCAAAGCCTGAATTCCGCCGTCGCGCAAGATCTTCGGGCCCTGCAGGAAGTCCTCGATGCCCTGCAGCGTGGTGTGCGCGAGGCCGTACTGCATACCCACCAGGTATTCGGCGATCTCACGGAACAGCTTGCGGGTCACCGCCTTCGGATCGAGATCGGTGTGCATGGAGCTGACGATGAGCGAATTGCGCATGCTGAAGTAGCGTGCCCAGTCGTCGAAATCCTTCCAGTAGAAGTCCGCGTGCCAGACCGCCGCATTCGGCAGCGTCACGGTCACGAATCCCGCCTCGCGGGCGCGGACGCCGTATTCGACGTCGTCCCACTGGAAGAAGATCGGCAGCGGCAGTCCGATCCGGGCCACCACCTCGGCCGGGATCAGGCAGGTCCACCAGGCGTTGTAGCCGGCGTCGACGCGGCGCTCCTGATTGCGCTTGAGCATGCTGGTGTTGCGCAACGCCTTGGGCACCTTCTGACCGTGCCGCAGCTCGTTCAGGTGCACCTCCTCGGCGCCGACGTTGAGATAGTCGGGGTTCAGCAGGAACAACATCTGCGCGCCGACCAGCGTCGGCTCCACCGTGAGATTGGCAAAGGCGTTGAGCCGCAACACCGTTTCGGGCTCGCAGAGGATGTCGTCGTCCATCAGGATGACGTCGGCGTGCTCGTTCGCCGCCGACACCTCGTACAGCCCGCGGGTGAATCCGCCCGCACCGCCGAGATTCGGCTGCCGGATGTAGCGCAGTTTGTCACCGAAGAGCGGCTGCGTCTGCTGGAACAGCTCCCGGTCCGAGACCAGGTCGGTGCCCTGGTCGACCACGTACACCGCGTCGATGGCGGCCAGCACTTCCGGATCCGAGGCGAGTGCGGCGACCGTGTGCGCGCAGTCCTCGGCCCGGTTGAAGGTGCAGATCGCGATCGCGACCGGGCGGACCCGGTCCGGAGCGGCGGCGGTCCAGGTGAGCTCACCGATCGCGAGTTCGCCTCCGACAGCATCGAATTCGACCCACAGCGCACCGCCGTCCACGTACTGGTCCAGCGGGGCCCGCAGGGTGACCGTCCCGTCGGAATCCACGTCCGCGGAGTCGATGATGCGCCGGTGCCCGGCGATATCGGAGGCGGCCAGCCGGATCCGGGCCCGGTCGCCGACCGCGACCCGCATCGAGACCTCGACCTCGGTCACCGTCGTCCAGCGCTGCCAGTAGCTGGCCGCGAACCGGCCGAAATAGGTGTTGGTGTGGGCGTGCGCGCCCTTTTCCAGCCGCAGCGACAGCCGTTCGCGATGCGATTTGCCCTTGACCACCGCATACAGTTCGTCGCTGATCTTGGGCGCCGGGCCGGTGAAGATGCCGCGGGCCAGAACCAGGCGGTCGGGGGCGCGGTGCTCGGTCCGCAGGGCGCCGGGTGCGGGCTCGGCGATCCGCGGAGCGTTCTCGGTTGCGGTCACGGCCTGGCCAGCCGACTGATCCATGGTGGAATCCCTCGTAAACAGTGTCCGATGGCGCCGAATACGGCGCGGGCGCGGTCAAGTGCGGGCTCGGTGCGAGCGATACCCATTATGTCCGTCTCATGTCGCGGAGTTCGACCGGAGGGCCGTTGATCGACAATTGCGAAGCACGATCACCGGCCCGACCGGGTGCGGGTGTCCCGCGAATCCCGATCCGAGCGGGACTCGGCGAAGACGAAAGTGTCGTAGGCCCAGTAGCGGAAAACCACCGCCACGATCTGGCCGATCAGGGTGCCGGAGATGTTGTCCGCCAGCGGGGAGGACAGGTGCAACACATATCGGGAGAATCCGAGACACCCGAGCTGCAATCCGATGGCAACCACATTGAAAACGGTGTACAGCAGATATTCGCGAGCGGGACTGCCGCCTTGCTTGTGCGCGAAAGTCCACCATTTGTTGCCGAAATACGTGACCACCGTGGCCACCAGAATCGAGATGATCTTGGCGAGCAGCGGCGCCTGATTCAGAACGCCGTCGCCGCCCCAGAAGACCAGCACGTTGTAGGTTCCGGCGTCGACGAGAAAGCCGATCGCGCCGACCACCAGAAAGGCCGATCCCTGCCGCAAGGCGGTGACGACCTTGTGTCGCAAGCTATCGCCGGTTCGATCGACCGGTTCGGTCGCCGTCTCACTGCTGGCCACCCGGCGACGGTACCGCACCCGGGTTCCCCACCGCGTGACGCAGGTCGGAGTGCGGCTCGTCGGGGTGTGTTCGGGCGGCTCACAGCGGAGGCACAGGGCGCGAGGTCGGGGCGGGCACACCGGCCCGCAGCCGACACAGTGAGGGTTAGCGGGCGCGGGTCGGGCGCCGGCCTGTACCCTCCCGGTGTTCCGTATTTCATCGGCCGATCAAATGAGGGATTGACGGGGTGAACCCCACCGAGCTTCGCATCGCCGCAGTCGTGCCCTGCCACAACGAGGAGGCTGCGGTCGCCAAGGTCGTCACGGACCTCAAGGCTGCCGTGCCGGGCATCGACGTCTACGTCTACGACAACCGCAGCACGGACGCCACCGCCGAACGTGCCCGCGAGGCGGGCGCGATCGTGCGCACCGAGACCGTCAAGGGCAAGGGCAACGTGGTCCGGCGCGCGTTCGCCGATATCGAGGCCGATGTCTACCTGATGATCGACGGCGACGACACCTACGACGCCTTCGCCGCTCCGAAGATGATCGAGGCGCTGCTGTCCGGCCCCTACGACCACGTCCTCGGCGTGCGGAAAGAGGACGAGGGCACGCAGGCGTACCGCACGGGCCACGAAGCCGGTAACCGCGTGCTCAACGGCGTGGTCGGCAAGGTGTTCGGCGAGAACGTCGAAGATATGCTCTCCGGCTACCGGGTGTTCTCGCGTCGCTTCGTGAAGAGTTTCCCCGCGGTGTCGCGCGAATTCGAGATCGAAACCGAATTGACCGTGCATTCGCTGCATCTGCGGGTGCCGCAGACCTCGGTGCGGGTGGGATTCCGCGATCGGCCGGAGGGCAGTGAATCCAAGCTGCGCACCTACCACGACGGATTCAAGATCCTGGGCCTGATCTTCGGCCTGGCCCGGCACGAACGCCCGGTCGCGTTCTACGGGCTGTTCGGGACGCTGGCCTGGCTGATCTCGATCATTCTGATCGTGCCGATCGTGATCCAGTTCTACGAAATCCACCAGGTGCCGCGGTTCCCGACGCTGTTCCTCGGCTTCACGCTGCTGCTGCTGGGCAGCCTGGCGTGGACCGCCGGTCTGATCCTCGACGGCATCCGCCGGTCCCGGCACGAGGCCGCCCGCCTCATGTACCTGCGGTATTCGGCCGTCGGCGTCGAAACGCCCGAGCAGGTCCGGCAGGCACACTGATGACGACCCAGGCCGACAAGGAGGCCTCTGACAGGCAGTCCTCCGGCCCCGGCGAGGTGACCGGTGAACCCGATACCGAGCAGCCGACGCGCGACGAGGTGAGCCGCGGAAGCAGCCGGGCCGACGAGGAGCGACGGCCCGCCGGTCCGCTCCGGCGCGCCTGGTCCCCCGTCGCACGCCACCTCGGACCGGCCGCGGCCGTGTTCGTCCTGGTGGCGGGCGTCTTCGGCATCGTGTTCGCGACCATCACGCCGCCGTTCTGGGGACATGACGAGATCACGCAGTTCGGCCGCGCGTATCAGGTGGCGCACGGCGGGTTCACCCCCGAACGGATCACCGACGACCGCGGCGTCTCCTACGGCGGCCAGATTCCGTTGAGTATCGACGGGCTGATGGGCTACGCCTTCACCGACTACAACCGTCACCCGACCGAGCCGGCCCCGCTCGCCGCCGACGAAACCGCCTACGACCGGCTGGGTTCCGCGCCGGTGACCACGACCGCGACCAAGCAGATGTGGTTCACCAACACCGCCGCCTACTCCCCGCTGCCGTATGTGCCCGCGGCCGTGGGCATTCGGCTGGCGCAGGCCGTCGGGCTCGATGTCGGCGATACGGTGCTGCTCACCCGGCTGGCCGGATTGCTCACCTATCTGGTGATCGTGGCATTCGCGCTGCGGGCGCTACGGGCGTTCCGGATCCAGTGGCTGGCCTTCACGGTCGCGGTGCTGCCGATCGCCTTGTTCCAGGCGGGTACGGTCACCGCCGACACCGTCACCAACGCCCTGGCCGTCCTGGTGTCGTGCCTGGTGGTGAAGGGCGTCTTCCTCGACACCCGGCTGACGAAGCCGGAGGTGGCGGCCGCGTTGGCGGCGACGCTGGCGCTGCCGCTGAGCAAGCCGACCTACGTCATCCTCGCCATGCTGGTGGTGCTGATTCCCGCCCGGCAGTACGGGTTCGGGAAGGTGCTGCGCTGGCTGCCGTGGTGTTTCGCGGCGCTGGGCGCGATCCTGTTCGCGGTATGGATGAAGATCGCCGCGCCGACCGGCGACGGTATGGGGCTGATGCGCAAGCCGGCCGAATGGCATTCGGTGCGTCCGGGCGATCAGCTGCACGAAATTCTTTCGAATCCGGTGCATTTCGCCAATACTTTCGGTGACAGCATCTGGTACCGGGACGAGAAATGGTTCACCCAATTCTTCGGCGAGCTCGGATTCGCCTATGTGGACGTTCCCGCGCTGTCGATCCTGGCCTGCCTGCTGGCATTGGCGGTGAGCGTCGGAATCGCGGATCGGCTGACCGGTAACCGGTGGCGCACCTGGATCGTCGCGCTCGCCGTACTGGCCAGTGTCGCGATGATCTACGTGACGCTGTACATGTCCTTCACGCCCGTGGGTTACTGGATGATCGACGGCGTGCAGGGGCGCTATTTCGTGCCGCTGGCGATCGCCGGATTCGCGGTGCTGCTGCGGTGGATGCCGTTGCGCCTGAGCGATTCCCGCGGCGTGACGCCGGTACGTGGACCGGCGATCACGGTGGTGGTCGCGACCGTGGTGGCACTGACCGCGGCCGCGATCAAATACAACGTCCTGATCTGGGGCTAGAGCACCTTTTCGCCGGCCGCCGCGTACGCGCGTTCGGTGTGTTCCTTCTGCGGGCGCCACCACGCCTCGTTGTCGCGGTACCAGGCGACGGTCGCGGCCAGTCCGGCCCGGAAATCGCCGTAATGCGGCCGCCAGCCCAGTTCGGTGCGCAGCAGGGTGGCATCGATGGCGTAGCGCTGATCGTGCCCGGGCCGATCGGTGACGTGGTCGAAATCGCCGGGGTCCCGGCCGAATTCGGCGAGCAGCAACTCCACCACGGTCCGATTGTCCAGTTCACCGTCGGCGCCGATCAGATAGGTCTGCCCGATGCGTCCGCGCTCGAGAATCTCCCACACCGCGCGATTGTGATCGGTGACGTGAATCCAGTCCCGGATCTGATGTCCGGCACCGTAGAGGCGCGGTCGCACCCCGTCGATCAGATTGGTGATCTGGCGCGGGATGAATTTCTCCACATGCTGATACGGCCCGTAGTTGTTGCTGCAGTTGGAGATCGTCGCCCGCACCCCGAACGAGCGCACCCACGCACGGACCAGCAGATCGCTGGAGGCCTTGGTCGCCGAATACGGGCTGGACGGTTGGTAAGGGGTGTTTTCGGTGAACGCCGGATCGTCGGCTTCGAGGTCGCCGTAGACCTCGTCGGTCGAGATGTGGTGGTAGCGCACATCGTATTTGCGCACGGCCTCCAGCAGGGTGAACGTGCCGACGATATTGGTCTGCACGAACGACCGCGGCCGGGCCAGCGAATTGTCGTTGTGCGATTCGGCCGCGAAATGCACCACCGCGTCGGCTGTGGAGACCAGGCGGTCCACCAGACCGGAATCGGCAATATCGCCGTGTACGAACTCGATCCGATCCTCGATCGGCGCCAGCGAGGCGCGATTTCCGGCATAGGTCAGTGCGTCCAGCACGGTGACGCGGACGTCCGGACGATCCGCCACGGTTTGATGGACGAAGTTCGCGCCGATGAATCCGGCTCCGCCGGTTACGAGCAATCGCACGATGCCACCCTAACGCGGGCGCGAATACGCGCTCCGAATCACCACCGAGTCACACCGGCCGCGCACATCGGTGTGACCTTCGTCACATCACATGCTTTATGTCCCTTTTGTTCAAATTGGAGGTGGTGTCCGAAAACCGCACGCATACTGCATGTTTCCGCAACCTGACAATCGGCAAGAACCCGATGGTGAACAGAATTTGAATGAACGGACACAACAGGTTCACCACTCGTTAGCTGACGTCGATTTCTATTTCTCATGTCCCAGAACCACTCTGTATCGAGGTTCCGCAGAAAATGATGATGAGGAAATTCGCCGCGACCGCCGCCATGCTGGTCGCCGCCGTCGGCGTCGCGGCCGGTACCGCGAACGCCGACCCCGCCGCCCCCGCAGCGCCCGAAAGCGTCTACTACAAGGCCAGCGTCGTCGACAACGACAAAGCCGTTATCAAGACCGACGGTGGCTCGATCGTCAACGAAGACGGCATGCTCAAGATCAAGGCCGCCAACGGCGCCGTGCTCGCCGGCACCCCGCTGAACTTCCGGGTCGACGACTTCGAGTTCCCGATCGCCGCCGACATCTCCGGCAACACCGCCACCCTGACCCCCCAGTACGACGTGGCGCACGCGGTCTACAAGCCGGTCGCCCTCCCCTTCGAGGACTCGGCCCCCTTCAAGACCCCTTACGACCGTGAGGTCGCCGCGTTCAACCGCCTGAAGGACACCATCTCCACCGGTGCCACCATCGGCACGCTGGCCGGTGGTATCGGCGGCGCGGTCATCGGCTGCATCGCCGGCGCCGCCCTCGGTGTCGTCGCCACCGGTGCGCTGGCCACCCTGTTCGGCCTCGGCCCGCTCGGCGGCTGTGTCGCCGGTGCCGCCGCCGTCGGCTTCCTGGGCGTGCTCGCCGGGCAGATCTTCATCACCGCCCCGGTCGCCATCGGCGCCGCGATCCAGTACTTCGCCACCACCACCGCGCCGTTCAACCCGCCGGCGCCGGCGCCGGCCAAGTAATTCCGCAGGCTGCCCGTCCCCCTGAGCGGGCGGATACCTCGGATCAGAGACAGTGCCCCGCCCACCGTCACGGTGGGCGGGGCACTGTCGTTTCCGCGGTTACGCTCCGCTGCCGCCTACGGGCCATACCTGTCAGGCGGTGTTCGATGCGCCTGACAGGTCCGGCCCTCCGTGGTTACGCTCCGCTGCCGCCTACGGGCCGTACCTGTCAGGCGGTCCGCGCGGCCTCTTCCGGTTCGACCCGCGCCCGCACGAATCGCGCCACCCGGGCCAGTGCGGCCCGGCTCTCCGGCATATTCGGCAGGATGCTCATGAAGGCGTGGACCTGTCCGCGCCACAGCTCCAGCGAATTCGGCACCCCGGCCGCGGTGAGCCGGTGGGCCATCAATTCGCTGTCGCAGCGCAGCAATTCGTCCTCACCGACGATCAGCAGGGCCGGCGGCAGGCCGGTGAGCGATCCGTTGACCGGGGACAGCGCCGGGTCCAGCGGTTGCTCCGCCTCGGCGCCGTACCGCACCATCTGCCGCACCGCCGCCATCGGGATGTAGGCGTCGCGACCGACGTTCATGTACTCGCCCTTGACCCGGTAATCGAGATCCAGCAG
The DNA here is from genome assembly GCF_001665695.1 of Nocardia sp. 852002-51101_SCH5132738. NCBI lineage: Bacteria > Bacillati > Actinomycetota > Actinomycetes > Mycobacteriales > Nocardiaceae > Nocardia > Nocardia sp. 852002-51101_SCH5132738. Next base: position 25,264 of record NZ_LZML01000011.1, read on the forward strand.
CGGCGACAGGCCGACCAGGCCGGCCGGACCGGGCAAGCCGGCCTGCGCCGCCCGCAGTGCGGTGGCGAAGGTGAGGAAACCGCCCGCCGAATCTCCGGCGAAGACGATGCGCGACGGATCGGCGCCGTGCCGTAACAACCAGCGATAGGCCGTCAGGCAGTCCTCGACCGAGCCGGCGATATTCGTCCCGGGCAGTTGCCGATAGTCCACGTTCACCACCGGCAGCCCCGTACGACGCGCCAGGCTGGCCGCCACCGGCCGATGCGAGTCCAGTCCGCACAGGAAGAAGCCGCCCCCGTGCATGTACATCACGGCGCCGTCGCGCAGGGATCGCCGGGCGCCGGCCGGGCGGATGATCTCCATCCGGAAGCCGCTCATCCGCACCTGTTCGCGTTCCACGCCACGCACCTGCGGGCGCAGTGCCGCCAGCCGGTCGATCAGGACCCGCGCGACCGGCATGGTCATCGGGGTGATCGGGTAGCGCCGGATAACGGGGCCCACCACGCCCCGGCAGGTGAACAACACCGCTTGCGAATGCAGACTCGCACGGTCCGGGTTCACCACCACCGGATCCACGACAACACCGGGTTCGAGCCCCGGCCGGTATTCGGCCTCGCCGATGGGAATCGCGGTCATCGCGCACCTACCTGCCACTCGGCGCCGAGCGACCGGCTACCGGCAGATTCGGTAGCTGAGGTGTCGGCGCTGACATCTCACACACTCATGTTTCAGAACACCACGGATGTGTGACCTACGCAATACTTGATCGCCCGACCAGGCCGCGGCGAAACCATCGTGACCATTTCGCGGTCCAGTCGGAACCTCATCGAGCCCGAGTGGGCGAGAGCTGGCAGACTTGCGTCACATGCGCGGAATCATTCTGGCCGGGGGCACCGGGTCCCGGCTGCACCCGATCACGCGCGGGGTCAGCAAGCAACTGGTCCCGGTGTACGACAAGCCGATGGTCTACTACCCGCTGTCCACGCTGATGCTGGCGGGCATTCGCGACATCCTGGTGATCACCACGCCCGAGGATGCCGAGGCCTTCCGCCGGCTGCTCGGCGACGGTACCCAGTTCGGCCTGGCGATCGACTACGTGGTGCAACCCGAACCCGACGGCCTGGCCCGGGCGTTCGTGCTGGGCGCCGACCACATCGGCGGCGAATGCGCGGCACTGGTGCTCGGCGACAACATCTTCCACGGTCCCGGCCTGGGCACCCGGCTGCGGCGCTTCGACGGACTCGACGGCGGCGCGGTCTTCGCCTATCGGGTGTCCGATCCCTCGGCCTACGGCGTGATCGAATTCGACCGGGGCAGGGCCGTTTCCATCGAGGAGAAGCCGAAACTCCCACGGTCCAACTACGCCATTCCCGGCCTCTATTTCTACGACAACGACGTCGTCGAGATCGCCCGGGGACTGCGACCGTCCGCGCGCGGGGAATACGAGATCACCGATATCAACCGTACGTACCTCGAACAGGGACGATTGCAGGTCGAGACCCTCGCGCGCGGCACCGCGTGGCTCGATACCGGCACCTTCGATTCGCTGCTGGACGCCGCCAATTACGTGCGCACCATCGAGGAACGCCAGGGTCTCAAGATCGGCGTCCCGGAGGAGGTGGCCTGGCGGATGGGCTTCATCGACGACGAACAGCTGTGCCGGCTGGCCGAGCCGCTGGTGCGCTCCGGATACGGGACCTACCTGCTGGACCTGCTGAATCGCGGGCGCGACGATCGCTACGGACAGGACGGTTGAGATGCGGATTCGAGAACTGGCGGTCCCGGGTGCGTGGGAGTTCACGCCGCAGTTACGCGGCGACGAGCGCGGCGTCTTCGCCGAGACGTTCAAGGCCTCGGAATTCGAGAAGGCGACCGGACGGCCCCTGGACCTGCTGCAGATGAACACCTCCACCTCGGCGGCGGGTGTCCTGCGTGGCATCCACTACACCGAAAATCCGCCCGGCCAGGCGAAATACGTCACATGCATGCGCGGCGCCTTCCTGGACGTCGTGGTCGATCTGCGCCGCGACTCCCCGACCTTCGGCCGCTGGGACAGTGTCGTGATCGACGACGTCTCGCGCCGCTCGGTCTTTCTCTCCGAAGGACTCGGCCACGCCTTGCTGTCACTGGCCGACGATTCCACCGTCACCTATCTGTGTTCGCTCGAATACTCCCCCGAATTCGACCGGGACCTGGACGCATTCGACCCGGATCTCGGAATCGACTGGCCCACGGTCGGTTCCGACGGCACTCCGCTGACCTTCCTTCGCTCGCCGAAGGACGCGGCCGCACCGCGCCTGCGCGAACTGCGCTGAACGCGCAAACGCCACGCCCGGCTCGAACCGATGAGCCGGGCGTGGCGCTCGGGGTGGAACCTCAGGCCGCCGCGAGTTCCGGTGCCTGTTCGGACTCCTCGACCTCCTGCCGCTTCTTGCGGGCAGGCAGGAAGTGGGTGAAGGCGATGAGGGCGCCGATGATCGCCGCGATGCCCGCGAAGATCAGGCCCGGACGGTAGCTGTCGAGCACCGCCTGCGGTGAATTGCCGTGCGGCCCCGAGGAGATCAGCGCGGTGGTGATGGCGAGGACGATGGCCGCGCCGACCTGCATGGAGGTCTGCAGCACGCCGGCCGCCAGGCCCTGTTCCTCGTCCTCGATGCCGTTGGTGGCCTGAATGTTGATGGCCGGGAAGCCGATCCATCCGATGCCGATCAGCAGCACCGCGGGCAGGATGACCGCGAGATAGGACGGTGCGGTGTCGATGCGCAGGAACAGCAGGTAGCCGATCGCCATGACGGTGGTGGTGACCGCGATGATCGGGCCGGTGCCGAAGCGGTCCACCAGCTTGTCGGAGAACACCGACGACAGCGCCACCAGCACACCCACCGGCAGCAGCGCCATCGCCAGGGTCAGCGGCGACCAGCCCAGGCTGTCCTGCAGGTACAGGGTGACGATGAACTGCCAGCTGAAGTAGGAACCCGCCACCGCGACGATCACCAGACTGGCTCGCACCAACGTGGCCTTGCGCAGGATGCCCAGCCGGATCAGCGGATGCCGCACCCGCTTCTCCACCGCGACGAACGCGGCGAACAGGACGAGCACAGCCGCGAACGAGCCCACGGTGCGCGCCGAACCCCAGCCGGCCTGCGGTGCGGACACCACGGTGTAGACCAGCAGCAGCATGGCGGCGGTGGAGAACAGCGCACCCAGCAGATCGTGACCACCCTCGGCGGTGTCACCCTTGTCCTTCGGCACCAGGATCGCCGCGGAGACCAGGGCGGCCAGCGCGATCGGCACCGGCAGCAGGAAGGTCCAGCGCCAGCCGAAACCGGTCATCAGGCCACCGAAGACCAGACCCATGGAGTAGCCGCCCGCACCGAAGACGGTGTAGATGGACAGCGCCTTGTTGCGCGCGGGCCCCTCGGCGAAGTTCGTGGTGATGATCGACAACCCGGTCGGCGCGGTGAAGGCGGCCGCCAGCCCCTTGACGAAGCGGGTCGCGATCAGCAGCGGCCCGGAACTGACCAGCCCGCCCGCCAGGGAGGCGACCGCGAAGACGGCCAATGCGATGAGGAAGACCTTGCGCCGGCCCAGCAGATCGGCGGTGCGGCCACCGAGCAGCAACAGACCGCCGTAGCCGAGCACGTATCCGCTGACCAGCCACTGCAGGGTCGAGGTTTCGAGATGGAGTTCGGTACCGATGGACGGCAGCGCGACGCCGACCATCGAGACGTCGAGGCCGTCCAGGAACAGCACGATGCACAGCGTGATGAGCATGCCCCAGAGCCGGATCGGCCACCGAGTATCGGCCGCCGAGGCAGCCGGAAGTGTTGCTGTGGAAGTCATGTCGCGGAACATTACATGCGTGCGCATCTAATGCACAAGCATTTAATGCAGTTGCATGAATCTGCCCCAGGCACTAGGATGGCGACATGACAAAGGCGTCGACAGCGTTTCCGGCGCATTCGACGGACGCGGTGGCACCGGATACGGAGCTCGCCGCAGGTCTGCCGTCCACCGCGCCGAGTGATACCGAGGCCGGTTGCCCGTCTCCGGCCGGCCGGAACGACGGGCCGGGAGGCTTGGTCGGCGAGTGGCGCGATCTACTCGCTCGTCATGCCGCGGTGTCCTGTGCGCTGGAGAAGGACCTGCAGCGCGAACACCACATCGGCCTGAGTGAGTTCGAGACGCTGGACCGCCTGGTCGACGCCTCCTGCGACAGCTACCGGATGAGCGATCTGGCCCACGACATCCACCTGAGCCAGAGCGCACTGTCCCGTACGGTGGCACGGCTCGAACGCGACGGACTGGTCGATCGCACCCTGTGCACCGAGGACCGCCGCGCGATCTTCGTCTGCCTCACCGACAAGGGCCGCGCGCTCCACACCGCCGCCGTTCCGACTCATCGCGAAGTATTGGAACGCACCCTGCACTGAATTCGCCGGTACCGAATCCGGTAGCGCGTCAGGCGGCGGCGATGGCCTCGTCCAGGGCCGCCCTCCCGTCCACCGAGGCCGCGCGGATATTCGCGAAGGCGCCTCGATAGCGGTCGATGTCGGAATTTTTATCGAAATAGGTGGATACGCCGAAATTTTCGACGTAAACGACCGGCGGCTCGGTCGTTTCCGCGCCGGCCGCGCCGAATTCCAACAGGACGAATCGCCCGGAATCGAGACCGTCGTGGTAACCGGAATCGTTGGGCACCAGACGAATGTCGATATTCGGGCGCTCACACATGCGGCGCAGATGATCCAGTTGCCCCGCGATCACGGCCGGATCACCGATCCGCCGCCACAGCAGCGATTCGGCGATGATCGCCACCAGCCGCACCGGCTCCGGGATGCGGGTGAGCAGACGCTGCCGCTGCCCGCGCACCTCGATCCGGCGCTCGATATCGGCGGGGCTCAGATTCGGCCGGGCCGCGGTCAGCAGCGCGCGGGTGTAGTCCTCGGTCTGCAGCAGGCCCGGCACGAATTCGTTCTCGAAGGTGGAGATTTCGGTCGCGGCCTCTTCCAGGCCGATGTACACGTCGAAACCCTCGGCGATCACGTCACTGTAGGGAGCCCACCAACCGCGCGCCTTGGTTTCACGGGCGAGAGCGGTGAGGGGTTCCAGCTCGGCCTCGGGTGCGCCGTAGATCTTGCACATGGCTTCCACGTCGAGGCTGCGCAGGGAGGTCTGACCGGTCTCGATCCGCCAGATCTTGGCCTCCGACCATTCCAGCCGGCGAGCGGCCACCCGGGTCGTCATCCGGGCGCGATTGCGCAGGTCACGCAACCGGCGGCCCAGTTGCCGCCGCGGCATGGTCGAACCTGTGATCCCCTGCGGTGAAGCCATTTTTCCCCCTCGGCAGAAAGCTTCGCGGGCATCGGGATTCGCTCCGGACACCCCCGAACGGATTGTTGCACAACAGAACAACGCCCGACAGCCGCGCCGATCGGCCGGGCCGCCGGTGCGCTGCTACTTGCGCGGGGGACGCTTGCGGAACCGCCAGAACTGCACCGCGCGAACGTCTTCCGAGAGCTGGTTCACCGGCTCGGCGACATCGGACAGAGCGCGGAACAGATCGTCGGCGAGGGTGTTGATGTGTTCCACCCGGGTTGCCAGCCGCGAGGCGTTGACCAGGAATTCCAGCGCCAATCGCACCGAGGCCGCGATGGTCAGGCCGAGCGGCACCGCCACCACGATCGCGAAGATCAATCCCAGCAGTGCGGATACCTGCCACAGGACCACGACCAGGACCAGGGGGATGCCGACCGCGAAGGCCAGTCCCAGGAGATAGGCCAGCGGCAGCAGCGTGCGCGTGGCCGGGGTGCGGAACTGCACATCCAGCAGCGCGCGGGCGGCCGCACCGCACCAGGCCCGGAAGGCGCCCGGACTCCGGAACGGTTCGGGCCGCTCGTCCTCCTCGGCGGTATCGCTCTCCTCGGCGGCATCGTCCGGCGACCGGCGTCGTCGTGCGGAGTCCTTCCATGCGAGCCAGCGCGATTCCACCGCGTAGTCGGCGTCGCCCGGGGTCAAGTCCAAGCGGGTGGTGTATCGGGGTGATTTCCGCGTGATCCTGTTCGATCAGGCGGTCAGTGCGGGGGTGG
>NZ_LZML01000012.1:0-604 GCF_001665695.1 Nocardia sp. 852002-51101_SCH5132738
TCGCGGAAGAATGCCAGCCAGCCGGCTCCGTCCTCGCCGCTGGTGACCTGGATGCCCAGGATTTCACGGTAGCCATCAGCGTTGACACCGGTCGCGACCAGGGCATGCACGTTCACCACGCGCCCGTTCTCGCGGACCTTCAACACCAGCGCGTCGGCAGCCACGAACGTGTACGGGCCTTGATCGAGGGGGCGGGTGCGGAACGCCTCGACCTGAGCGTCGAGCTCGGCCGCCATGACCGACACCTGGGACTTGGAAAGCTTTGTCACACCCAGGGATTCGACGAGCTTCTCCATCCGGCGAGTCGACACCCCGAGCAGATAACAGGTGGCGACCACCGAGGTCAGGGCTCGTTCGGCACGTTTGCGGCGTTCGAGCAGCCAGTCCGGGAAGTAACTACCCTGACGCAGTTTGGGGATCGCGACGTCGATCGTGCCGACACGAGTATCGAAGTCGCGGTGGCGGTATCCGTTTCGGCTGTTGACGCGTTCATCGGATCGTTCGCCGTAGCCGGCACCGCACATCGAGTCGGCTTCGTTGCTCATCAGGGCTTTGATGAAGGTGGACATCATCTCGCGCAGCAGGTCCGGGCTCGCGACGGCGA
>NZ_LZML01000013.1:0-45099 GCF_001665695.1 Nocardia sp. 852002-51101_SCH5132738
AGGCCACCGCTTTCACGGTGGCCTTGGTGTTCGGTGATGAACCGAACGATCAGCGCTGGGGCCGGTCGATCTCGGCGGCGAAGAAAGCCGACGCAGCCTTGAGAATTGCATTGGCGCGCTTGAGTTCTGCGTTCTCGCGTCGCAGCCGCTTCAGCTCCGCCATCTCATCGGAACTGGTTCCTGCCCGGTTTCCGGTGTCGATCTGGCCTTGGCGCACCCATTTGCGGACAGTTTCCGGCGTCCCGACTCCGAGCAGGTCAGCGACCGCTTTCATCGCCGCCCACTCCGACTCGTGCTCGCCCTTGATCTCGGCGAACATCCGCACGGCCCGCTCACGCAGCTCCTGCGGGTACTTCTTCGAACTCGACACGACTCCATCCTTCACAGAGGTTGAAGTCTCCCGACACTCCGGGGCGGTTCAGGGGTGAGTGGGTGAGAGTGAATGTGGAGGGTGGTGCTGGGGCCTGCGGCTTGGCCGTCGCAGGCCCCAGCTGGCGCAAGCGAGCGCGGCTGCGCCGCGCGGTCGTGTGGCGCAGCCGGTCAGTCGCGCGGGCGCTTGTCGTCTCGCGGTGAGTGGGTGTCGGGGACGGTCACGAGTGGGTGGCCGGACAGGGCGAGGACGATGAGCAGTCCGACGATGAAGATGAGCAGGTCGTGCACGCGAAACTCCTCACAGAGGGGTGGTGGCCGGTCCGTCGCGGGGGAGGCGTCACCGCGACGGACCGGAGCGCGAGGGTCGCCTGTGTCAGGCGGCGACGGTCTGGCGTGTGGGTGGGGTGACGAGGCCGAGCCAGACGCGGCATTCGGTGCAGAACCCGTCGTCGTGGATGGCGCGGATGCGGGTGCATCCCTCGCAGCGGGCCTGGCGCTGCCCGGCACCGGTCACCGGGCCTTGACGGCGACGGGTCGCAGGCTTCGCCTGTGCCGCACCGGTTTCGACGTCGGCGCCGCGATCGGCGGCCTGCTCGGGGTGTTCGGGCTGGGGAAGGTGTTCGTCGATGATGGTGGTCAGCCAGCGCGGCGCGCGGCGGCGTGTCTCCGCGAGCAGGGCGGGCGCGGCGCCCGGGTAGCTGGTGGTGAGGAATCGGCAGTAGGTGCGGGCGAGGTCGGTGGCGGTGAATCCGGTGGGGAGTTCGGGCAGGCGCGGGGTGCGCTCGTCGCCGCGGCAGTAGTCGCACAACCCGTCGTCGCTGCGCCGCCGCCCGTTGTCGGAGTGGATCAGGTGCTGGTCGTGGGTGGAGCGTTCGATGAAGCAGGCGACGCAGCGCCATCCGGAGATCGGGGTCATGGCTTCGCGGGTGTAGTCGATGCTGTTGCCTTGGAACGGCATCTCGGGCCGCAGGTCTCCGCGCACACCGGTGCGGGCGTCGGCGTAGGCGAGCGCGTTGTCGTGCGAGATTCGGCGACTGTGCTCGGCGGTCGCGGCGTCGTGGGTGTGCTGTTCGGCGACGTGGTGCACGAATTCGAGATCCCACCGCGCCCGCACGTCCTCGTCGCTGCGCGGCTGCGCGCCCTGCACTCGCACTGCCGATGACGGGTTGGGTTCGGCGAGCAGGCCGAGGTCGCGGAACCGCTGTTCGCTGGCGCGGGTACGGGCGAGCTCACGGGCCATGGTGTCGCGGTGCAGATTGTCGGCGACGTAGGCGGCGACGACATCGGGTTCGACGAGCGCGGGTCGGCGTTTGCCGCGGGCACGGACGCGGGCGGTGATCTGTTCGGGTGTCATGCGTGATTTGTCGGTGGCCCGTGACGGGGCGAGGTAGACGCGGGCGGGCGGGTTGCGCCACAACCGGATCGAGGTGCGGTCGGTTTCGGCGGCGGTGAGGGGGGCGTAGTCGCGGAAGGCTTCGTCATCGATGCTGCTGCCGTTGGCGCGGGCGCGCTGTTCCAGGAGCGCGATCCGCTCGGCACGCTCGCGCACATACAGGCGGGGGTCGGTGCCGGGCAGCAGCCGCGCCAGCAGTCCGCGTTTGGGTTCGTCGTTGCGGAAGGCGGCGTCCAGGCGCAGCAGCGCGGTGCGATACGGGTAGAGGGTGAAGGTTTCGACCATGGCGTCGAGCACGTCCCGCTCAGCTGCGGTGGCGTGAGCGAGTGCGGTGGTGAAGGTGCGCCGCGCGGCGCGGCGGTCGCTGGTGAGCGTGTAGTCGAGTTCGGCGATGGCATCGAGGAAGGTGCTGGTTTCGGTCACGAGAGTTCGTCCTGTCGTCAATCGAGGATGGGCGAGCACCCGCTGGGACCGTCACGGCCCGATCGAACATGCGGGTGTCGGGCCGGTCGTGGTGACCAGCCGAGGGCGCAAGAACCAGGGCGGGACACGACGCGGGTGGAATGGCGGAACGCGCCGGGGCGTGCGCGGGCGAATTCCCGCGCACACCAACCGGAATGAAGATGCGTGTGGGCCGGTGCGCCGGGGAATTCGTGGGCGCCGGGCGCGGGCCGTCACGCGCGGCGCGGCCCGCCCTGGTAGCCCTCGGATGGCTGGTCACCAACGGCCGGCCAGCCGCACGCCCCACAACGCAACTCACCCCGCCTGGAACCGGGAGAGGGATCGGGGCGGGGTGAGGACCAAAAAGTGGAGTTGAAAGGCAGTGACTGAGAGTTGCAAGGCGGTGGCTTAGAACGGGGGTGCGTCGTCGCCGAACCCCGCGGCGGCGCCGGCCATCGCCGGTTCCCGCCACGGATCCTCGCCACCAGACGCGGAAGCCGTCGGCCGGTCGAGCCCTGTGCTGGTGTCCGTGTCGGGGGTGCCGAACCCGGCGCGGTGCGTCGTCACGGCGCGGCGGGTGCGTGGCCCACCGGATTCGCCCGTGGAGGTGCGGGTGACGGTCGCGGTGGCGAAGCGCAGCGAGGCACCGACCTCGTCGACGTCGAGTTCGACGACGGTGCGTTTGTCGCCCTCGCGGGTGGTGAACGAGCGCTGCTTGAGTCGCCCGGTCACGATGAGACGCGCCCCCCGCGAGAGCAACGACTCGGCGAGGTTCTCTGCTGCCTGGCGCCACAGGTTGCAACGCAGGAACAATGGATCGCCGTCTTTCCACTCCCCGGCGTTGCGGTCGAAATACCGCGGTGTCGAGGCGACGGTGAAATTGACGACCGCCGCGCCGGCGGGGGTGAACTTGAGCTCTGGCGAGTCAGTCAGATTTCCTATGACAGTCAAGACAGTGTCACCGGCCATGAAGATCCTCCTCAATCATCAGCAACAGGATCGGATGGAAACGGGATCGGCCCTGCCGCGCAGCGTGGGCAGGGCCGGAGTGTGGTTATTTGTCGATGGGGATGTCCCGGTAGTCGATGTCGCCGGCGGCGGCCTGTTCGACGTCGACCAACGCGAAATCGTCGTCGGGACCGGCGATGTCGGCGAGCAGGTGCAAATACCGGGTAGTGGACTCGGACCGTGTTCGCCACAGGCTCTTATCTAGGGTGACTTCCCGGTTGGCCAGTACCATGCCCAGCGCGAGCACCCACGCCCGGTTCACGGAGGCGGACCCGATCACTTTCACCAGTTCCTCGGTCGACCAGCCGACGCCGAGCAGCTTGGTCACCAACTGCAACGCCCCCGGCGCCAGGTTCCGCGCCAGGTACTCGGCGACGAAATGCGCGGCCTGGGTGGGCGGTTTGGTCCGCTGGAAGTAGGTGGTGAGGAATTCCTCGCGCCGCTCGGCCGCGGCCACGCCCCGTTTGTTCAGCTCCCGTACCCGGCGCCGGGCCAACCGTGATTCCTCCCGCGCCGCCGCGGCGCGTTCGGCGGCGGCCAGCGCCTCCTGCGGGTCAGCGGCCTGCGGAACAGGCAGCCGCAGTCCGGTGGTGTCGAGGTGGCCGGCGGGCAGGTAGTAGGCCGGGATCCAGCGGTCGCGCCAGGCGAGCCCGTCGGCGCGACGCAACCCGTCGCCGGGCTCGGGGTCGGGGTCGTGCTGGGTGTCCCAGTCGACGGTGTCGGGATCGACGAGCGCGCCGGTGGCCGTGTCGACGAGCTCACCGTTTTCCTCGACATCGACCCACACCATCCACCGTGTCGGATCGGCATACACGTCGTCGTCGGTGATGGGTTCGCCGTTGTCGCGGGTGAGGTCGGTGGCGGGCAGATAGCCGTCCTCGGGGCCGGGTTCGTCGGTGAGGATCCCGAATCCGTAGGTGCCATAGGGAAGTGAGGCGTGCAGGCGGCGGCGTGCTTCGTCGCGGTCGGCGGCGATCGTCTTGGCCGTATAGTCGAAGTTGTAGCGCGAGGCGGAGGTCAGCTTCTCCACGGCGTCGCTGTCGCCGAGGTTGTCGTAGTCGGCGATGACGGCGAGCTGGTCGAGGCTGTACTGTCCGTTGTCGGCCAGTTCGCGCCCGGTCGCGGACCGGCCGACTGCGGCGAGTTTGCGGACCTCGGCGCGTTTGGTCTGTTGCAACCCTTTCGCCACCCGTGTGGGTGAGGCACCCAGGTCCAGCATGAGCGCGACACCGGCGGCGTAGTCGGCCTGGGTCAGCGGGATCCGGCGTTCGTTGAGGTTGATCTGCGCCATGGTGCGGTCGATGCGACGCTGTTTGGTATCGACGTCGGTGGGCGCGTCGGTGATCCACACCGGAACCCGTGAGACGCCGACGGCTTGGGCGATCAACACCCGCACCTGGCCATCGATCACGTGCACTGTGCCGTCGGGTTCGCGCTCTGCGAGCACCGGTGCACCGACGCCGAACTCGCGGATCGAGTCGGCCTGCTTCGGGTGCTCGGCGACATCGAAGTCTTTGCGCACGTTCTCCGCGATCACCAACTCCTGCGGATCCATATACGCCGCAGTCGCATCTGGCGGAACCTGCGTCCGGCCATCGGAGGGCTCGTCGTCGCCGGTGGTGGTGGGCGCAGGCTGTGAACAAGTGCGCTCATCGTCGGCGTGATCAGCGGCCGCTGTGGATGTAGTCGAGTCGGTGTCGGGTTCGATGTCGGGGACGACGGTGAGGGCGGTCGAACTCAAGGAAACCTCCTACGAATGACGTACGGCGCGGCCCCACCGATATGGATGGTGGTGGGGCCGCGCCGATCTGGACGGTGAAACGGAATCGGCTGGTTCAGGCGGCTGCCTGGCTCGACGCGCGGGTGACGTTGATCGGGTGCAGGCGCAGCACGCCGTGCTCGTCGTCGAGGTAGGCCCAGTGACGGCCCCGCCACCCGGCGTGCTCGCCGCGCCAGCGGTCGGCGACGGCGGAATCCAGCTCGGCGAGGGTGGCGGTCGTGCCCGCGGCGCCACGGTGTTCGAGTCGATCGAATTCCGCGCGGGACAGGGTAGGAACAGAGTTCGCGGACGGCATGAACAGTGACCTTTCTGATCGGAGACAAACGAGGAAACGAAAAAGGAGGCGATGCTGGTTAGCGGTGCAGATCGACGCCGAGCGCGTCGGCGATGTCGTGCGCGTAGTTGACGACAGCGTCGAGCCGGGGTGGGGACGTGCCGTCTCGCAATGTGGTGTCGAGGGAGCGGGCGAACCGGTGCTGTGGGTCGGAGTCGAGGGCTGCGTCCAGCGCGATCGAGGCCAGCACTCCATCGCCTCGGTGATAGGCCGAGAACGCCAGCAGAGCCGCGGCATGGGCGCGTTCGGGATCGGGCAGGCTGCGGGTGAGCAACGCCCACAACCGTTCAGCCGCGTCGACACGGGCAGTGCCGGCCAGCCCGAGCATGCAATGGCGCACGGCCGCTGTGCGTAAGGCAACGGCGAGGCCGGCCATATCCGCCGGAGTCAGCCCCGAACCCGCCGCGAGCGCGTCAATGTGCGCGACCACCCTCGCGACGGTGTCGGTGATCTCGCTGGGCGCGTGCTGCGTGCGGGTGCCGGTGTCGGCGGCGAGCAGTGCGCGGACCTCGTCGGCCAGCGCCTGATCGGGCTCGATCAGGCGGGTCAGTTCCTCGCGTGAACGACGGATCGGATGTCCCGCGACGACGAACGTGGCGGCGAGCGCCGACGCGTCGGGGTCGGGCACGACGCCGGACTCGGTGCCATCGAGCAGGCTCCACCACCGCGCGCCTGCTTCGATCACGCGGGTCGCCCACGCCGATGCCAGAACAACACCACGTGAGGTGAGGGCGCGGTCGAGGATGTTGACGGTGGGGGTGTGCCTGCTCGGCGGCGCGGACGCTGGTTGCGCGGTGCTGTCGACGATGAGAACCAATACTGCCGATACGTTTTCGTTCGCGGCGACGTCGGCCAGTTGCGTGACGACGCCGGTGAGCTGCTTGTCGCTGATGTGGAGGTCGTGGCGGGCGATGAGTTTGATGCAGACCTCGTCGGCGGGAGGGCGGCGTTCGAGAAGCGCCACGACCACTGAATCGACCGGGTAAAAGCCGAGCAGGGCCGGCACGGCGGAGATGAATTCACCCGGGGCAGACATGCGTAGCGTCGTCGGCTGAGTCATGAACAACCCCTTCTCTGGACAACGAATCGGAGACGGCCGACACGGCTGACTGGGGCGCTGGCAGCCAGGTCGGCGTGTTCGCAGTCACCTCAGGAAGTGGTGGATTCGCGGCCGGTGGCGATCAACTCGTGCGGCAGCGCGGTGGTCGCACTGGTCACGGGCCCTGGCACCGCGAACATCGGAACCCGATGGCGCACCGCGTGCGCCGCGATCGCGGCGGGTTCACCGCCTGGTGTGGACTCGATGATCAGCACTGCTCGCGACAGCGCGGCCAGCAGGCGAGTCTGGGCGCGGCGACGGGCCCGGGTCGGCGACGCGCCGGGCGGGTATTCGGATAGCAAAAGTCCGTTGGTGGCGATGGTGGCGAGTAGTCCGGAATGTCGGGGAGGGTGAGCGACGTCGATCCCGGCCGCGAGAACCGCGACCGGACTGCCGTGCTCGGCTAGTGCGGCTTTGTGTGCGGCCGCGGCGACGCCGTATGCGCTGCCCGCCACGACATTCCAGCCCAGGGTGGCGAGTTCGGCGGCGATCCGGTCGGTGACGGTGCGGCCGTATCTGGTCGCCGCGCGGGAGCCGGTGACGGTGATCGCCCGCGTGGTGAGGGTGTCGAGGCGGGCGGGGCCGCGTAGGTAGAGCGCGAACGGGCCGGATTGTGTGGCGCGGTCGAGCCGCGCCAGCTGCCACGGCCATTCGGCGTCATCGCGAGTGATCAGCCGCGCTCCGAGCTCGTCGAGACGGTCGAGATCGCGGCGCGCGTGCTCCTCGAGACCGGAAGGGATCGCGAAACCGGCGTGTCCGCGGCGGATCCGATCCGCTATCTCGCTGGTGGGTCCGGACTGGCACAGCAGGTGGGGTCCGCGCGCGCTGTGGGTGAGCGCGCGGGCGACGAGGGCTCGGTCCAACAGGTCGGAGGTGATGGTGCGGGTCACGACGCTGGCCCTGCTCCGAGGTCGGTGACGATGTCGAGTACGTCGCGTCCGCTGGTCGCCAGGTGCGCGGTGTGTTCACGCAGTAGTTGGTGGCATCCGGCGGAGGTCACTGAGTAGATCGGTCCTGGGACTGCCGCGATGCGCCGATGCAGTCGCTGGGCCCACGACGCGGTGTCGAGGCTTCCCGACCGCGCACCGGCCTCGCAGATCAGCAGACCGGTCGAGAGGGCGGCGATGAGCCGATTGCGTTCGGAGAAGCGGGAGGGCGTCGGTGCTGAGCCGGGCGGATATTCCGACACGATCAGTCCCTGGTCGGCGAGTTGATCGAACATCGCCAGGTTGCCCGCCGGGTGGGCGCGGTCGATCCCGGCGGCCACCACCGCGATCGTGGGCGCCGACGCCGACAGTGCCGCCTCGTGAGCGGTGGTATCGATGCCGTACCCGGCGCCGCTGAGGACACGCCAGCCTCGGTCGGCGAAGTAGGTCGCCATCTCGTGGGCCACACGTATTCCGTAGTCGGAGGCAGCCCGCGACCCCGTCACCGCCACGGTGCGATCAACCGACACCGTGAGTGCCAGCGGCCCGCGCACCCATAACCCCACCGGGGCACGAACGTTCGCGCGTTCGAGGTCGGCGACCGCGGCCGTCGGCCAATCGGGATCGTCGGGAGTCAGAAGCATCGCCTCGGCCGCAGCGGCGCGATCAAGATCCGCTGCCGCCTGCTCGCCCACATCTGATTGGATCTGGAACAGCTCGTGTTCGCAGCACAACCGATCAGCGACGTCCTCGACGTCGGTGTCGGCCAGAAGGATCGACACCGCAAGGGAATTGGTTAACGCGGCACGAGCGGTGACGGCCCACGCGAGACGGCGCCGCGAGGTCAACGGCGTCAAGCGTTCGTCAAAGGCATCGTCGGAAGCCGACACAGTGATCCTCCTGAGGGAAGAGTCGATGGTGGAGTCGAGCAGCGCCGTTCTAGAGCGCTCTACCTAGCTCTGTGACCAGCGAGCGTGAGCGGGAGCAGGACCGGCTCGATGCTGTGCTCGACACTGGTCAGTGCATCGGTGTTCGCGAGGGAAGAGACGTATGGGTAAGCGCCGCATAGAGGCTGGAGTCAGCAATGTCGAAGAAGGCGCTGTCGACACAGGCGAGATGAGAAGAACGGGCGCGTCCGGAGGGGTGGAACTACGCCCGTTCTCGCCCCTTCGTCCCAGCAACGGTGTGTGAGTGCACCGTGACGACGAAGGGTTGCATCGGGGAAGGGGATAGTGCGAGCCACCCGTGTATCCCCTCGGTTCCCCCGATCCCATCGCGAATCCTAGACACCGGCCGCCCGTCGCGGCGGTGAGTGAGCGGACCGCGACTGGAAATATTCGTGTCGCGGTCGCGGCGCTAGGTGAGGTGGGCTCCAGTGTCGTGGAGCATGGTGCGCATCAGCCATCCGGCTTCCGCGCCGACGACGGTGTCGAGCAGATCGCAGAAGACGCGGCAGAACTCGGGGCCGTGCCCCGCTGGGCGGGGTTGCAGGTGGTGGGCCAACTCGTGCAGCACCAGCAGTTCCCGCACGGCACGCTCGCGTAGCGGGACTGCGATCGTGGCGGTGGCAGGCTCGTAGTGTGCGTAGCGGCTGCCGCGCCGCGCACGCACCCGCACTGGTACTGCGGAGTGCGGGTACCGGGCCTGGATAGAGGGCAACGCCAGCACGGCGTCAAGGTATGCGCTCACGGATTCGACTGTGCCCATGCGTCTTTCGATCGGCACGCTGATCTGGGAGCCGAACAGTTCGACGGTGCGGCCGGGAGTGTGGTCGGCGAGATCGAACAGGGCACGCAGCCGGTGCTCGGCGTCGTAGACCTTGCGGCGTTGCCTGTCGCGTGGCCGTGCGGTCACGACGGCAAACCTTTGCGGGGGCCGTCGATCTGGCCGAGGTCGTGCAGGCGGGCGCGTTGCCCGTCGCGGTCGCCGGCGTCGGCGGCGGCCGGTGCGTGTCCCATAGCTCGTCGGTGGCCAGCCCAGGTGCCTTTCGCGGTTGAGTGTGCGGTGTAGTAGTCGCGCAGCTCGACGTCTTTGTCTCGCAACGCCAACGCTGTGCTCGGTGCTGCCGGTGAGTCGGTGGCGAGGGCGTCGGCGCGTGCCTGGTTGCGGTCGGCGCGTAGGCGTTGTCCGACGCGGGCGGCGAAGGCGCGCTGGTAGGCAAGGCGTGCGGTGACACCGGCGACCGGGTGGCGTTGGTGGGCCGCGGAGTGCAGGTAGGCGCGTGAGCCGCGCACCATCTGGGCGAGCAGATGGGTGTAGAGCAGCTGGGTGGTGTCGATGTCGGAGCCGAGCCCGAAGGCGATCACCCAGGTCGAGTTGTGGGCCGCGTCCACGCGCACGTCGTTGGCGTGGGCGATGGCCACGAACAACTGCACATAGGTGGCCAGCCCCTTGGTTCCTTTGGCGCCGATCTCGATACGCCGCATCCCCGGCATCGGGCGGGCACGGCCGCGGTCGGCGGCAGCGGCACGGGCCACAGCCAGGTCGATGGAATGCTGAGTCGCCAACTGCTGGGCACGTGATAGGAATGCCTCGGCCTCGTGCGGATTGTCGGTGCCCTCGGCCTGGCGCATCAACGCACCGATACGGGTGAGCAACCTGTCGGTATCCGCCATCATTCACCGTCCCCGGTGAACAAGGCGCGGGTGGCGATGATCGCGGCCAGCAAGTCCAGCGGCTGACCACCGCTGTCGCTGGCGGCGGCGTCGCGAACCTTGCGGAGCTTGCGCAGCCGCGAGGCAGGGCGCAGTTCGACACCGAACATCGCCATGCTGTGTTCGCCGCGGGGGGCTCGGATCAGGGTGTAGTCCTCGATCGCGACCCACGCCTCGTACCACGCCTCGGCAGGCTGGCCTTCACGCCGGCCCTCACCGGGCCCCGGATCCGGTGGCGCCCACAGGCGGCAGGAGCATTCCGGGTCGCCGCACGGGCGCCGACTGGGATGCCGGTTGTAGTGATCGGCCTGCCCGGCCAGCATCGGGCATGCCCGTGTCGAATAGAGACCACACTCCGGATGCAGCGCAGGTTCCGGACCTATGCCGCGCAGGTAGTCCCACGGCCGGATGTAGACCACGACCCAGGGGCCGTCGAGGCGCTGACCGCATACCTGGCACAGGCTGTGCTGCCAGATTTGTTGCAGCCGTGCCGGATTCACTGCGCCCCACACGGGCTTGGTGGGGTCGCGATGGGTCATCGTGATGTACGGCACGACCATGCCCGCCGAGACAGGCGCCTCGGCCAGACGCTGCGGAACCGGAACCGGGGCGGGGGTGGCTGCGCCAGAAGTGTCGGGCATCGGGTACCTCCATTCGGATCGAAAAGGGGAAACAGAGCAGGGAGCTGGAGCGGCGCTGCGGTGAGCCGGGCTAGCCTCTGCGTGCATCGTCGATCGGTCCCGGGCGCGCATGGACCGTCGTGAGTCGCGATGGCGGTGGCCACGGTCCATGCGCCGGCGGGGCCGTAACGATCACTGCTCCTCAGCCGTCCCAGGGCCTGGAGGCGGATGTGCGCGCAGTGCGCGAGAGGCGGTGCGTACGAGCCGTTCCCGTGTCTGGTAGTCGGCGATGGCGTTGTTGAGCAGGTCCAGTGGCTCACCGCCGATGACGGTGGCCAGCGTGTGCGCGACCCCGAGTGCATGCCGCGTCGAGGCGATGTAGGGGTCGAGAGCGTCGAGCAGAACCTCGACGGTCTGGTCGCGGCTCAATGGTTGTGCGGTGGAATTGCACACGGGTGCGAATCCTTTCGAGTCCGAAAGCGCATCGATCGGTGGCGGGGCCGGTCAGTGGGATTGCAGGCCGAGCAGGTCGGCGTAGCGGTCCGCGCCGTCGAATTGCGGGCAAGCGCAGCGGGGAAATGGATGCCCGCAGTCGGCGCAGTATCCGCAGTATCCGCAGTGCGGGCCGAAGGGTTCGTCTTCGAATGCGCCGCAGTATTCGCAGAGTCCGATGTAGTCGGTGTCTGCGCTGGCCCACTCGCGTATGAGGTAGCTGTCGTTGGAGTACCAGGTGCCGCCGACCCAGTGCCCGTGGTGTTCGTTGAAGATGTAGGCGGGGTGTTTGTAGGCGGGATCGGTGGTCAAGATGACGACTTTGTTGGAGGCGAGCCAGTGCTCGAACCGCGCCCGCCCGGCCCAGCTGTCCAGCGACCCGAACGGGTTGGCCGGCAGGAAATCCTCGGCTGCGATCCGGGTATCCGAGCGCGAGTCCCCGGCGGCGGGATGGACATTGTCGGGTAGGACCCCGTTGTGGGCGAGCACGGTTCGCTGGTCGCCGCCAACGATGAAGGGATGGCAGTTACTGGTGTCACGGTCGCCGTGGGTGGCGTAGCGGGAATGGAACAACGCCGGCCCGCCGGGATGTTTGGCGCGCTGTTCGGCGAATTCAGCGATCACCTGCTCGGCGTTCATTCCGTGGCCGACGAGGATGGTGTGGCCGGTGTGTATGGCGTAGCCGTGACCGTGTGGGTTGGCCAGCGCGCCGCTGTGCAGGGCGTCGAGGTCGGGGTCCTGGCCGGGTTTGTAGAAGGTCAGGATGCACACGCGAGGGCCTCCAATTCGTCGGTCAGGCAGCGGTATTCGGGCCGGGCGGCCAGCCACGCGGTGAACGCCGCCCATTCCCAGCCACGACGGCGCGCGATATCGGCGGCCGACAGGGTGCGCGTGTATTCGACGGAGGCGTTAGCGAAAGCGAGCGCGGCCTGCACCTCCCGCGTGTGCAGGGAGCTGGCGAACACCCGCAGCTCGAACGTGTCCTCGGGGCAGACGTTGATCGCCCGGTACCGGAACGCGCCTCCGGTGTCGCCTTTGGCGTGGGCGGCGGCGTTGGCGCGGGCGCTCGGGTCGAACACAGCCCACTGCTCGGAGTCCCGGCGGGCCAGCACCTTGATGTGGGATTCGTTGCGGTAGACGAACTTCAACCACCGGTAGGTGTGCGCGGGGGAGGAGAACCCGGCGCGGGACACGTGCACGTGGATGCCGACGCTGGTATCGGTGTAGGCTCCCAGCAGTCGCAACCGATTCAGCAGCGACCACGGAAATTGTTGGCGCGCAAACTCATACGACACCGGGTGCGTCACGAGCTCGAACCCACACGGCTGGATGCTGCCGTCCTCCTTCAGGTATCCGATGTCACCCAGCCGGTCGATCGCGAGCTCGACGGCTTCCTCGAAAACGTCTCGGGGGGTTTTGATTTCGAGTTCGAGTCCGAGGTAGAGCGGTCCGGTGCCGTGGAAGTCGGGTTCGGGCTTGTAGCTGTAGGAGTGGACGCCGTGGTGGTCGGGGCGTTCGTTGGCGCAGGTGTCGCAGTAGTCCTCCCAGCAGCGGATGAGGATGTCGCAGCCACCGCAACGGTGGTAGTCGGCGTCCTCGCAGCGACCGCACACATCCGCCCCGGCTTCGGTCTCGTTGAGCCCGTCTGCGCGTGAGCCGCAGTCGTCACACACCAGGTAGCTGTCGGCGCAGTCGTCACAGACCTCGCCATGGCCGATGACACGGACCAGGTCGCTGTCGAAGCGGTCGCAATCGCGGCACCGACGCCAGCCGATCGAGCATTCCGTGCACACGTCGGTGCCGCGCACGGTGGAGCGGCGTTTTCGTGTGGGGGTGGCGCAGTCGTCGCAGGTGTCGAGCCGGTCGGCGCACGCACGGCACAGATGATCACCTTCGACGGTGGTGACTGTCGTGTTGTCGTCGATCGGGTGTGAACAGTCCTCACACCGCCGATCGGTGAGAGTGGATGCGGGCATACAGGATTCACGTCCTTCCAAAAAGTCGGGGGACAGACGACGGCGCCCCGCTGCGCGCCGGGGTAGCGGCGCGAAGCGGGGCGCAAGAGGAAAGCGGTGCCGGGCAGCCCGGGTCGAGCGGGCCTGGCGGTCGGGTCAGGTCAAGCCGGGTGCGGGGGCCGCGGTGGGAGCCGGCCGGGGCGGCGTCGACAGGCAGGTGCAGTGGGGGAGGGCGGAATGGCAGCCGAAGCACCAGCCGCAGGCGCGGCAGTAGCGGCTGGTGCGTTCGAGATCGCGGTCCAGGCAGTACCCGCACACCGTGCGGCGGCGGACCAGCCAGCGTTGCTCGGGCGGCAGGTAGGAGCGGTTGGAATACCAGACCCCGCCCACCCACTGCCCCGCGCGCTCACCGAACAGGTAGGCGGTGTGGGCGTAAGCCGGGTCGACGGTCAAGATCACCAGCTTGCTCGTCCCCAACCAGCCGGCCAGTCCGCGCGCCCCCGCGACTGTGTCGATCGGCCCGAACGGCTGGCCCGGCAGGTAGTCCTCGGCCGCGATCCGGGTATCCGAACGCCGGTCATAGGCGCGCGGATGCACCCGCTTGGGCAGAGTCCCGTTGTGCGCCAGCACTGTTCGCGCATCGCCGCCGAGCCGGAAGGGATGGCAGTTGGATAGGTCGATTGCGCCGCGGGTGGCGTAGCGGGAGTGGAACAACGCCGGACCGTCGGAGTGTTCGGTTCGGGTGCGGGCGAAGGTGGCGATGACGGTGTCGGCGTTCATGCCGTGCCCGGTGATGATGCGGCCACCGGTGACGATGGCGAAGCCGTGACCGTCGGGGTTCGCCTCGGCGCCGAACTGCAGCGCGCGGGTGTCGATCGCGGCGCCGGCGGGGTAGTAGGTCAGCAGGCACATTGCAGGTTCTCCATCTCCGCGGCCAGGGGCTGGTAGTCGGGGCGGGTGGTGACCCAGGTGGCGAAGCGGGCCCAGTCCCAGGCGCCGGCGCGGATGTCGGCGACCCGCAGGCCGCGGGTGTAGTCGATGGAGGCGGCGGTGAACGCGAGCGCGGCCTGCACCTGCTGCACATCCAGCGAGCTGGCGAACACCCGCACCTCCAAGGTGTTACGCGGCAACGGATTGATCGCCTGGTACCGCTCGAGCCCCAGCGCGTGCTGCGGCCCCTTGGCGGTATGGCGGGCCCGCGCGCGGGCGGCGCTGTCGAACTGGGCGTAGTGCGTGCGCCGGCGCGCCAGGCGGGTGACCGCTTCTTCGTTGCGGTACAACAGTTTCAGCCACCGATACACATGCGCAGGGTTGTCGAACCCGGCCCGGCTGGCATGCACGTGCAGCCCCACTGACGCGTCGGCCTCACACCCGAGCCGTTGCAGCTGCTTGAGCAGTGGCCAAGGGAACGCGGCGATCGCGTACGGGTAGGACATCGGGTGGGACACGAGTTCGAACCCGGACGGCCGGATGGAGCTATCACGCTTCAAATACCCGAGGTCGCCGAGGTGGTCGGTGGCGAGCCCGGCGCAAACGTCGAAGCGGCGTTCAGGGACGATGATTTCCAACTCGAGCCCGAGGTAGAGGGGGCCGGTGCCGTGGAAGCGGGGGTCGGGGCGGTAGGTGTAGTTCCAAACCTTCCCGCGGTGGGCGCAGGCCTCGCACCGGTGTCCGGGTCGAACAAGAGTGCCGCATTCCGGGCACGCTTGGAATCGGCTGGCGCAGCGGGGGCAGGCGCGGTGCCCGCCGGAGATGTAGCGGCTGTCGGCACTGAACCGCCCACAGCTGAAACACGCAGCGAACAACGCGCCCGCGCACCGCGCACACACGAGTTGATCGGTGTCGGTGCGCAAGTCCGGGCCGGTCAACCGCCGGCACGACACACACCCTGCCCACCCGGTCAGGCAGTGCGCACACAACTGCGCCTCATCAGCAGTGCGCGTCAGCCGCACTGACGGGGTGCGGCAGTAGTCGCAGCGGGGCAGTTGCTGCCAACACGACGCGCACACAGCGGCATTCGCGATGCACAACTCCGTATCGGACGCCGCGCCGTCGCAGACCGCGCACGGTGGGCCCAGGATCGGATCGGTCATGAACGCACACACCCTCCACAACAGAAAAATGCGCCGGCCGACAGGGGGAGTCGACCGGCGCGGGACAGAGATAGAGACAGGGCAAGCAAGGAGCAACGGGGAGCACCCGATGGGCCCTGCGAGCTTGCTTCAGGCGGCCAGGCTTGGACGGGCGTATTCGCAGTCGTCGGCCGGTTGGCCGTGGTGGCGGCCCGGGCAGTCGATAGTCCGCAGGACGCGATCGGCCACGGACAGCCGGGTGCGGGTCTCGGCCTCGAGATCATCGATGCGGGACTTCGCGATCGCCTCATAGTGCTCGTGCGAACCGGTCACCGATTCCACGTGAGGAAATCCGGCCTGGATCCACATACGCACGTAGAGGCCGAACGCGGCGGTGTTGAGCGGTGCTTTCTGGCTGGCCTGCATGACCGCGAGCGCGACCTCGGCCGCGGTCCCTGACGCCGGGGACAAGCCGGCGGTGACGCGGTCGAGCAGTTCGCGGCAGTGCGACCGGTACACGAATTCCTGGCGCATCCGCTCATGGGTCGGCATCAACAGCGCGAACGAGTGGTAGAGGGTGTTGCGGTGGCGCGGATGGCGTCGTTGCGCGCGGGCGATTTCGTCTTCGGCCCAGTCGATCTGCTCGAACACCGGCTCGAGATCGGACAGACACCGAGACACCACCGATGCGGCATCAGCGACATCGTCGAGCTGACTTTCGGTCACGGGGACTCCTTTCGACAGCAAGGGGCAGTAGCGAAAAGGGAAGCGAGACACGACCGCGAGTTGACGGGCTGATGTCGCTGCCTCTGACCGCGTTGTTGCGGATGCGGCGCCGCTGGGTGACCGTGGGTTGGGCGTATTGTTGAACTGCGAGGCGCGGGTTGATCTCACCGAGAGTTTGGGAGATCACGACATGAACGACCCCCAGGCGAGCAGGAGCACACGCGGACGAGATGCCGGGAAACTCGCTGGCCAACTACGTCATTCGCGGGAAGTAATGGATCGCCGCCGCGCGCTTGAACGTCGCCGCGAACAGAATGTCAGCGACGCCGTGCGGCAGTATTGGTCAGCATGGCAGGCGATTTCAACGATCGAACAACGCCGCGACCGCCGCGTCCGAGCGTTGCACGACAAGATCCGCCACCTCGAAGAAGCCGCGGCAACCGACATCGCGGTACACCACACCAGGCAGGCGGCGGCCGTGGCGCGCATGAACGAGCACGGATGTAGCACCGACGACATCGCCGAACTACTCGAAATCAGCCTCAGGGCCGCGCGTCAACTACTTGCCGCCGGGCAGGAAAAGCCTGAACCAGGCGTGCAGACGGCACATCGTGAGAGCGAGCCACCGTTCAACGAGCCGCAGCGGTCCGCGGGATCGGCAGAACAATCGCCGTGACCGGCGGTCAGAGATAGACCGTCGAGGGATCACCGAACGCAGGATCCGCAAGCGAACTCCGACCGCCCCTACGGTGGAAGGGTTCACGACCCTGTATCGGGAGAGATCACGCGTCGTTGAGGTAACCCCCGACGTTCCAGACGATCCCCTGGAAACCGCCTGGAGGCACCGGATGCCGCACCGGGATCCCGGCGGCGGGCGCGAAGGGCCAAAAGCACATGCCACATCGATGGCAGTAAACCCCAGCCCGCCACACCGCATAAGCCGCAGGAGCTCCGCGCCGAATCCGGGCCGAGCGTCGCAACCGCCGGAACGCGAACCACAGAATCAGCAACGACGGAAGCGCGAGAAAAAGCGCAAAACCAAAAGCCCCGATCAAAATCGAAGCAGCCGAGACGCCGGGGTGTGGACGGCTAATCAGCACGCCCCCAGCGGCGAAATACCCGACGGCAGGCAAGCTCAGCGCCAGTGCGAGGGTTGTGAGGCGACCAGCACCCCGGAAATCGGGCTCGGGCGCGAGTGATTGTGCGAGATAACTGGATTGCGTTCGCTCGACGAGCGAGGAGCCCATGACCGGCATCAGACCCGACGAACTCACACCGACACCGGAGTAGTAGCCGGTGCCGTAGACCGTCGAGGTCCCCGAAGCGCGGATCGCAGGAACGCTCTGCACGCAATCGTCGTAACCGCAAGAGGGACAAGATATATCGACGCTCATGAGGTTCCGATTCCCTCCGACCGCCGCTGCGCCGGGAAGATCGCAGGTGCGCAACAACGTCTCTGCTCGTAGCCGGTGTCGAGATGGTTGCATCCATCGAACACCGCCACCCCGAGCCTGTCGATAGGTAAAACGCACACTTGTGTCACCCATCGGGCATGTACCTCCTCGTCTGCGACAGAAATATGGCGCACATCACATGACCCTCATGGGGGTGCGTACTCGTCATCTGCATGAGTTTGTTAAGTACGCGCGTCGAGCGTCGGCCTGCTCGAATGCGATGCCCCTACCGTGACCTGTGAGTGTGGTCGAGTGGCCTACTGACGCCGTCAGCAGCAGGGATGGGGTGTTGACGGCGTCAGCAGGAAACAGGTATCGTCTGTGCCGCAAAATTGCGCGAAGTTTCGTGAAATTCCTGTTGCTACCGGCGGAGACGTTGTACCGGCCGCCTTAGCTCGACTTTTGTGAGGCAGGGGTTAGGGGTTCGATTCCCCTAGGCTCCACTTCTTCTTCTCACGATCCGGGGGGATCCGATCCGTCTCTCTCGCCGGTTCCTGTCGCGCCGATACACCTCACGCAGCGCTGCCGGTACCGCGTCGTCGATGCCGGAAGCCGTGGCTGCTGGGGCGGTCGCGGCACAGTAGGGTGGACGGCATGAAACTTCTTCTGACGATCGGTGCCATTGCCGCAGTTGTCTTCGCCGTCACCAAGGTTCGCAAGCGGAGCGAGGCGGATCTGTGGCACGAGGTGACCGCGCGCTGAGCCGCCACGCTCACCGGGGCCTTAGCTCAATTGGCAGAGCACTGCCTTTGCAAGGCAGGGGTTAGGGGTTCGATTCCCCTAGGCTCCACAAACCCCGCAGCTCCACAAACCCCGCAGCTCCACAAACCCCGCAGCTCCACAAATTCACGGCCGGGCCAGCAGGTCGATGACCGCCTGCACTTCCTCCGGTGTCGGGGTCGGCAGATTGTCGCGGCCGTGGATCAGCCCGATCCCCAGATACACCATCGCGCCCGCGCGCAGCCGCGCCTGTCCCGGCTTGAAACCCAGATCGAGCATCGCCGTCTGCACGGTCCGGAAGATGCGCTGATCCAGTGCCCGGACCGCCGCCGCCACCGTGTCGTCGGTGCGTGACCACTCCCGCACCGAGGCCTCCACCATCCAGTGCTGCGGATCCACCAGCATGGCCGCCATCTGTTCGATGCGGGACTCGACCGGAATCGAATCCAAGGCGGCGAGGGCCCGGACCGCCTCACTCTGCATTTCGCCCCACCGGTCGGCCATCGCGGCCATCAGTTGTTCGAGATCGTCGAAATGCCAGTAGAAACTACCCTTGGTGACGCCCAGTTCCTCGCACAGCCGGGGAATCCGGATCGCGGTCACACCCTCGCGCGCGAGGAGATCCAACGCGCCGTTCACCCAGTCGTCGTACGACAGCCGCGTCGTCTGACGGCGGTTGCGATGTTGTGCCTCCGCTTTTCTGGAGGCCGCCTTTCCGGACACCGCCTTCTTGGACGTGACCGGGGCCTTCTTCGGTGCCGTCATCCATTCACCGCCGAGTCGCCCAGGTCCATAACCCGATCGTAGGGGAGCCGGCCCGCTGTGGATTCGACATGCGCACGGCCCACCTCCTCGCACCGTTCAAACGAGTACCGTCTACTGTACTCAATGGTATGGTCGCTGCGACGGGTGACGATCGATGTCACCTCGGAAGGTGCGAGGGATGAATCGACCGATCGGCCGCCGTGCGATGCTGCGCGGTATCGGCGCGGGTCTGACGGCCGCGGTGGCCGGGCGCGCGGCGACAGTCACGGCCGATCCCGTGCCGGGCGGATTCGAGAGCCCGCTGTTGTTCCACTCGCCCCCGATGCAGCCTTTCGTGGACGAACTCCCGCGGCCGCCCGTCGTCACCGGCAGTCACCTGGACCTTGTCGCGACCACCACCAGCCATCGTTTTCACCGCGATATGCCCGCGGTGCCCGCCTTCGGATACAACGATCAGACCTATCTGGGCCCGACCGTCGAACACGAAGCCGGCCGGCCGCTGACCGTCCGGTTCCACAACCGGCTCGGCGCTCATCCGTTCGCGGCCGATATCGACACCACCCTGCACGGGGTGCCGGAGAGCTACCGGACCACGGTTCCCGCCTCGCTGCATTTGCACGGCGGAGTGACTCCGCCCGCCAGTGATGGGCACCCGGAACAACTGGTCATGCCGGGACAACACCTCGATCACGACTTCCCGCTGCGGCAGTCGGCCGGTCACCTCTGGTACCACGACCACGCGATGGGGATCACGCGGGCGAATGTCTACGCCGGATTGACCGGCATGATGCTGCTGCGCGACGAATTCGACACGGGAGCTCCGGACAATCCGCTCGGACTGCCGGCGGGGGAGTTCGAGATACCCCTGGTGCTGCAGGAGAAGTTGTTCGCCCCCGACGGCCGCCAGAGTCTGCGCTCGACCGCGGTGGTGCCACCGGGTTCGTGGGAAGGCGGTGCGGTCGGCGACGACGGGGTGGTGTGGCCACAGCTGCCGGTCGCGCGCGGGCTGTATCGGTTCCGTGCGATCAATGCCGCCTCGTTCAGTACGTGGAATCTGTTCTTCGGCAATCGGATGCGGTTCTGGGTGATCGGAAACGACCACGGACTGCTGGATGCGCCGGTGCCGGTACGCAATCTACGACTCGCTCCGGCCGAACGGGTGGATCTCCTGGTGGATTTCGCCGAGCTCGCGCCGGGGGAGACGGTCGAACTATGCAACGACGAAGCACCGGTGTTCCAGGCGTCGATCCTGGGCGAGGTCGCGATGCCGGTGTTCTGCCGCTTCCGCGCCGAGGATCGCGCGGGGTTGCGCGGGCCGGTCCCGCAGACGCTGCGCGGTGGACCGCGACAGCCCGCGCCGCTGCCGCCGGTGCCGGTGCCGACTCTGTCGCGGACCCTCACGGTCAGCCAGCCGTACGAACTGCGGATGCCGCCCGCGATCATGTCGTTGAACAACCTGCGCTATTCGGATCCGGATATCGAAATGCCGCGGCAGGGCACGACCGAGGTGTGGAACATCGTCAACATCACGCCCGATCCCCATCCCATCCACATCCACCTGGTGGATTTCCGCATCCTGAGCCGTACGCCGCTGCGCACTGTGGATTACCAACTCGCTCATCCCCAACCGGCGATCGGCACCCGGTGGACTCCCGATCCGGAGGGCTTCCTGGCCGGGCCGCCGCAGCCGCCGGCGCCGTGGGAGAGCGGCCGTAAGGATGTGGTGCGAGTCGACGGCGGCACCGTCACCCGGATCGTGGTGCGATTTCCGACCGCCGACGAACTCGGATTCGATCCCGACGCGCCCTTTACCGGACTCACCGCGCCCATGCCGGGTGCGGCGCATTCGGCGGAGCATGCCGCGCATCGGGATTCGGATCTGCGCGGCTTCGTCTGGCACTGCCATCTGCTCGATCACGAGGACCACGACATGATGCTGCGATTCCGAACGGTGCGGTGAAATGACGACACAGATACGAACCCTGAAATGCCCCAGCGCTTTCCGGTATTGGGAGGCGAAGCAGCAGCCCGCCGTGCAGCGCTTGGAAGCGATCGTGCGGAAAGTGACCGGGGCCGAACTCTTTCCCACCGACGAGCAGGCCCGGGCTCTCACCGAGGATCTGTTCGCCGGTGATCCGGTCGCCGAACGATTCGTCGCCGAGGTGATGCACGGTCCCGGTGGTTCGGCACAGGGCCGCGCACTGCTGGACCGGGCCTTGGCCGAGGGGATCGATGCCGTTCCCGAGGCGCCGGATTCGATGCGCGAACTGTTCGCCGAATTCGACACCGTGCCCGAGTGGGTGCGTCCCGAATTGGTCGAACAGGGCGCGGCCATCTGGCGGCGCTGGGGCACCATGCTGTTCAGCTTCGCGGGTGCGGAAACACTGGAGATGTACACCGAATCGGCGGTCGCGACTCCGCTGTCGCTGGCGGGCGGATATGCCGGAAACAGTGCGCTGCGCAGGTATTTGGAGACCTGCCGATTCTGGATGGACGTCTCGCAGCCGAATGCGCTGCTCACCCCGGGGTCGACCGGGCGCGCCACCGCGCTCAAGGTCCGGGTGATGCACGTGTCGGTGCGGGCACGGGTGGCCGGCCATCCCGAATGGGATATCGACAAGTGGGGGCTGCCGATCAGCCAGACCTATCAGTTGCTGACCCTGATCGCGGGCAGTGTGACACCCGGCCTCGGGCTGTGGGCGCTGGGATATCAGACGACGCCGTCGGAAATCCGCGCGCTGCTGCACTTTCAGAAGTACATGGGATATCTGCTGGGCGTGCGGTTGCAGTGGCATCCGGAAACCGTGGTCGACTCGCTGCGGGTGCTGGCGATGACCATCGCCTCGCGTTCCTACGACGCCGGTGCGCACGGCGCGGAATTGATCGAGTCCTATCCCGCCGCGTTCGCTCCCCGCCCCGAACACCGCGGCGTGAGCCGGCTGCGCGCCGCCTACAACTACCGCATCAACTCCGTGTATTCGGCGATGTACATGGCGCCGGGCACGCGGCGCAAATACCGTATGCCCCCGGCCTTTCCCTGGTTGCTGATTCCGGTGCTGCGGTTTCCGCTCATCACCGCGATGGAATTCGTGCGCCGGATACCGCCGGTCGGGCGGGTGCACGAGAAGGTGATGGTGCGGCACCGGGAGAACTGGTACCGGGCCCAAATGCAGGGCAGAGAAGCGGAATTCGATGCGAGCGGAGCGTTGCGGCGATGAACGACACAGCCATTGTGGAGGCGTGGAACGGTCCCGGCCGCCGGGACGGTGAACTCACCACGGTCGAACCGCGCCACAACGCACTGCATCCCGCGGCGAGTTCGCTCGCCTTCGAGCACTGGTATTTCGACGCACATCTCGACAGCGGGCATACCGTCGTCGGATTCCTCACCAAACGCCGCCCGGAGGATTTCCCGCACGCGCGTCCCTGGGTCGAGCTGATGGTCTACGAACCGGACGGCACCCGTCGGCAGGTCTCGCGCAAATATCCCCGCAATCAGGCGTCGTTCGACGCGCAGTCGTGTGATGTGCGGATCGGAGACAACCGGGCCTACACCGAATTCCGGCCCGACGGATTGCCGACGCATCACCTGAGACTGGCCGAGGACGGTTTGGTTTTCGACCTGCGCTTCGACAACGAACTGCCGAGCTGGATGCCCGGTAAGGGGGAGACGCATTTCGGCGGCGGTGATTCCTTCGGCTGGGTCGTCGGCGCGCCGCGCGCACGGGTGAGTGGCACCGTGACCATCGACGGCGTCGAGCGGTCCGTCACCGGTCGCGGGTACGCCGATCACAACTGGGGCGTCGGCGATATGCGCAAGATCATCGAGCGCTGGCACTGGGGGCGGCTGTATGTGGAGGACTATTCGCTGCTGTTCGCCGACGTGCTGACCCAGCAGCGACGCGGCGCGCACGAGATCGCGCCGCTCATGCTGGCCCACCACGACCGCGTCGTTCTCTCGACCGGCGAAACGACGCTGCGCGAGGGACCGGCGCGTTTCGACGCGACCGCCGGGCGCGGCTATCCGGAGTGGATCGAACTGCGCGTACCCGATCGGGTCGAATTGCGGCTGACAGTGGATCGGGTGATTCACGCCCACGATCTCCTCGACGATATTCCGCTGGTGGGCACCCGGCTGCTGAAACCGCTGGCGCACAAGTTGATCGGACATCCGGGCTATTTCCGATTCGAATCCACCTTCGAACTGACCGTGCTCGGCGGTGCGGAACCGGTCCGCCGCACCGGCACCACCTTGCACGAATTGGTGGCGCTCACCTGAGACTTGCGCGGTTCGCGCATCCGCGGTGCAAGGACGCTGCAAGCGGTTGGCGGCAGGGTCGATGTCATGAGCGAGACATTCGATGTGGTGGTCGCCGGGGCGGGCCCGGTCGGACTGATGCTGGCCTGTGAACTGCGGCTGGCCGGGGTCGAGGTGCTGGTCGTGGAGCGGCTGACGGAGATCGATCGGACCATCAAGGCCGGAGCGATCAATGTGCCGACGGCTCAGGCCTTCGATCGGCGCGGACTGTTGCCCGAGTTGCTGGCGCATCAGCAGGCGGTGATCGAGCGGATGAACGCGTTCGACGTCCGGAGGGTGGCCGCGAACCGGCCGCCGATCGCGGGACATTTCGCCGGAATCATGTTGTCGTTCGACCTGATCGACGCCGAAGACCCGGCGTTCGCGGGGGTGGGGCCAGCGGGCCGGGCCGTCCTGGTGAGCCAGCAGGGCATCGAGGAGATTCTCGGTGCGCGCGCCGCGGAACTCGGCGTCGTGGTGCGCCGGGGCGTGGAAGTGACCGATCTGACCGACCACGGCGACGGCGTGACCGTGCGCTGCCGGGCCGCCCAGGGTGGTGGTGCCGGGAGCTGTGGCGGCGAGGTGATACGTGCCTCGTGGCTGGTGGGTTGCGACGGTGGACGCAGTACCGTCCGCACACTCGCCGGCTTCGACTTCCCGGGCATCGGGCCGGAGATCACCGGACGGCAGGCGGTGGTCGAGATGTCGGAAACCGAAGGGCTGCAACCCGGTTGGCACGATACCGAGCACGGCATCTACGTCTACGGGCCGACTCCCGGCCGCTTCCTGACCGTGGAACTCGACGGACCGCCGATCGATCGCGACGCGCCGATCACGGCCGCCGAGCTGGAGGCGAGCCTGCGTCGCGTTTCCGGGGCGCCCGTGCGGGTCTCGGCGGTGCATTCCGCCACCCGGTTCACCGACAACACCCGTCAGGTGCCGGACTACCGCAAGGGCCGTGTGCTGCTCGCCGGTGATGCGGCGCATGTGCATTCGCCGTTCGGCGGACAGGGCCTGAATCTCGGAATCGGCGATGCGGTCTGCCTGGGCTGGAAGCTCGCCGCGGTTGTCGACGGGCGGATGGACGAGCGGCTCCTGGACACCTACACCGCCGAGCGGTATCCGATCGGCGCCTGGGTGCTGGAATGGACCCGGGCGCAGGTCGCGCTCATGCGACTGGACCGCCGCAGCAAGGCGCTGCGGGCGGTGATGTCGGAGCTACTGTCCACCGGCGACGGCGCGACCGCCGTGTTCAAGCGGATTTCCGGTGTGCTGCACCGCTATCATCTGGGCGGCGACCACGAGCTGATCGGCACCATCGCTCCCGATCGCGATCTGTCCGACGGGACCCGCGTGGCGGAGCACTTCGCCACCGGTCAGGGTGTGCTGTTCGATTTCGCCGACTCCGCGCAGCTGCGCGCCGCGGCGGCGCCGTGGCAGGACCGGATCCGGATCGTCACGGCGAAGCCGTTGGACGCCTCGGACGTGCCCGGCTCCCGCGATGCGGCCGGCGTGCTCGTCCGTCCGGACGGCTACATCGCCTGGGCCGCCACCGACGGCACCGAAGGTTTGACGACCGCGCTGACTCGCTGGTTCGGCCGGTGAGCGGGATTTCTCGTCGGCTCGTTCGGACGTCTTAGATGTAACTGCGCGTAGCGGGCAGATGTGCTGCTTGCCTACGATCGCAGAGCTATCGTTCGTCGAGGTGCCGGTGTGGTCCGGCGCGTGCTGCGGGACGTCCGCTGTTCATCGCGCGGCATGCCGCCGATACCGAAGCGCTGGCCCGGATGGAAGCGGTCGACCGCTTCATGGCGCCGATGCCCGGTTATCCCGGCCGTTCGCTGTGGCAGATCTATCGCAGTCTGGTGTTGCGAAACGAGCTGGCGGACGGCGTGATTCGACTGCGCTCGGATCTCGTCGTGGATCTGTCGAAACTGACCTGCCGGGTCCTGCTGATCGGCAGCCGCACCGATATGCTCGTGCCCGCCCGGTCCACCCGCCGCGGAGTCGAACTGCTCACCGGTGCCGCCGACGTGCGATTCGCGGAGGTGACCGGCGGACATCTGGGCCTGATGGTGGGTCCCGACGCGGCCGGCTCGACCTGGCCCGCGATCGGCGAATTCCTCGGCGAATCCGGAGATTCCGATCAGATCAAACCGAGCTCGCGCGCCCGCGCGATGGCCTCGGCCCGGGAACCGCTGCCCAGCTTGTGATAAATCCCGCGCAAGTGTGTTTTGACGGTGTTGATCGAAACGCCCATGCCCTCGGCGATATTGAGCGTCGTCATCCCGGACGGCAACTGGCGCAACACCGACATCTCGGTTTCGGTCAATCCTGGATTGTGCGCCGCGCCGCGAGCCGACGGGTGCGACCGGATCAGATCGACCAGCCGGTCGTGGTGACCGAAGCGGCCGACCGAACCGTCCAGTAACGCAACGGTTCCCGGCACCTCCAGGAACGGACGCACGATCCGGTCGTCGGCGGCGTGAGTCAGCGCCTGCGCCACCGCCTCGTAGGCCTTGACCGGGCGGTCCAGATGGGCGGCCGCGGAGGCATACAGGAGCCATGCCGTGACGGAGGTGAGCGGGGGCAGTCCGTCGGTCCGGCGCAGCAGTGGCTGGAGCAGCTCGAGTGTCGTCGACGAGGTCTGCGCATACTCCGACAGGCATGCCTGCGCCAGCACGACCTCGGGCGTATGGCCCAGTACCGCGACCGCTCGCTCGACCAGAGTCTGTGCGCCGACGCGGGATTGGATCCGCAGCAGGGCGAGGACCGTATGCAGGACCAGATTGCCCGAGGAGCGCGCCGGTGTCGGTTCGGCGAGCATGTCGAGCAGCTGAATCCGCAGCGTATCGGCAGCCAGGAAACGATCTGTGGCGGAATCGAATTCGATCAGCCGCAGAATCGCCTGCGCCTGACGGTCGGCGGCCGGCGCGGGAGACAGGCCGCTCGTCGTGGCGGGCGGTAGCTGGCCGTGCACATCGATCGGATCGCCCTGCAGATAGCGGGCGTACGCGATCATCGCCTGTGCGTGCGTCATCGCGGAATGTGTTCGCATTCCGTATTTCTCGGCGAGCTCCACGGCATGTTCGGCCCGCTTGCACATCACCGTGAGATGGCCGCCGATGCCACCGCACAACGCCAGTCGCGTTGCCGCCGGCACGACGAAGCGACCCAGTCCGGCATGTTCGGCCAGCGCGAGCGTCTGCCACAGCCCGGATTCCGCGCGCGCGACATCGCCGCGGTGCAGGTGCGCGTTGGCCAGCTGCAGGATGATGTAGCAGTCCAGTTCGGCATGCCCGGTCGGAGTGGGCGTCGCCGGATCGGGAGCGGCGGGTTCGGTGCCCGTCAGCACCGCGACATCGGCGGCCACGGCGCAGCGCAGCGCGGTCAGCCAGGACGCGGGCACCAGTGCGGACGCAGAACAGGGCTCTGCTTCGAGGCGATCCAGGTAGGCCGTGCAGGCCGCCACGTCTCCGCGGCCCACGGCCTCGGCGATGCGCAGCAGTTGGACGAATTGATCGTCGGCGAGTTCGCCGACGTCGTCCAATCGGGCGAAGAAGGACGGCCCGTCCCCGCCGAACACCAACCTCGGGCCGTGTTCGCGGATGAACCGCGACAGCTGTGGATGTCCCGGCACGGCGAGGACGTGATGCAGTGCGGCGGACGGCATCCGGGCATCGATGAACCACTTCGAACAGCTGCGGTGAATGCGCTGCAGCCGGTCCGGAAGTGAGCGTGCGGCTTCGGCGAGCAGATAGGCGCGCAGCATGGGGTGGTAGCTGTGCCACAGTTCGCCGTGGCGGGCGACGCAGGTGATCGGCAGATTGTTGCGCAGCAGATATTCCAGCGTGGCCGGGGCGGATTCGCCGACCAGCTCCGTGGCCAGCGCGACACTGAACTCCTCGGGCACCGCCGTGGCGAGCAGGAAATGCAGCGCATCGTCCGGCAACGCCCCCAGCAGCTCGCCGACGAGGAAGTCGCTGATGGCATGCGGTGCGCGGGCCAATGCCGCCAAGGCGGTGGGCCGGTCCTGCGGATTCGCGGCCAGATAGATCGCGGCTATTCGTACCAGCGCGGCCCAGCCGCAGGTCAGTCGCTGAATGCCGGCGATATCGGCCGCGTTCAGGTGGAGGTCGTGCTGATCGAGCAGGGCCGCGGTGTGTTCGTCGTCGAGCGCGAGTTCGCGCGCCGTCAGCCGGGTGAGCCGGCCACTCAGCTCGAGGCCGTGCCATCGCAGCGGCGGATCGAACCGGCCGGTGACGATGGTTGTCAATGTGGGCGGTGCGTTTTCGACGACGTATTCCAATCCCGCGAGAGCCAAGGGGTCGGTCAGCAGGTGGGCGTCGTCGAGGACCAGAACGGTCGGTTCGGCTCGGTCGGTCAACCGGTCCACCAGCGTCGCCGGTTCGGCGAGGGGGCCGGTGGGGTCCCGGTCGGGTGATCCGACGGGTAGGTCGAGCACTCCGGCGATCGCACGCCACAGATCGGCCGACTCACCGCGGCGGCCGGTGAAGGTCAGCCAGCCCACCCGGCAGGCGGAATGCCGGGGTGTCAGTCGCGCCACCCAGTCGGCGGCCAGGACGGTCTTGCCGGTTCCCGCGGGGGCGCAGATCAATACGGTCTGGCCGGCGCCGGTCGCCGCCGCCTCGTCGATGCGGGCGTGGGCAGCGGGAAGCGACAGCGGTACGAAGGAGAGTTCCGGCACGCCGAGTTGGAGGCCACTGCGAATGGCGGCAACGTTCGAGCTATCGGCTAGCGATCGCGTTGTTCTGGGCGAAGCGTTCAAAGCGCCTCCCGGAGCTGTGCCTTCGCCGAAGGCAGTGTCGGTGAAGCCTGCTTTCTCCAAACTGAAACGTACACTAATCATTTGCTGAATTCGGTCAAAATGTGCGTCCCATCATGATTTCGAATCGGTCTCGGGCCGTCGAATTCGGCCGTGGCGCAGGACGTAACGGGCCGGTCGGAGCCGTAGTGTCGGTCGGAGAATCGACACACCGGTCTGCGGCGGCGAGGTAATTCCGATGCAATTGCGACGAGATCGGCCCGCGCGGGCCGAGCGAAAAGCTCCGCCGCCCGCGTCCGGAGCGACATGGTCGCTACCGCGCGGTCTGATCGTGATGCTTTCGGTCGCCGGGGCCGTGGTGGCCGTCATGGGTATGAAGGCGTTCGCAGGCGTGCTCGGTCCCACCTTCCTGGCGCTGATGCTGACCATGGCCGTTCAGCCGGTGCAGACCTGGGTGCAACGGCGCGGCTGGCGGCCGTGGATCGGGATGGTGGCGGCCCTTTTCCTGGTCGTTCTGATTCTGCTCGTACTGATCGGGGCGCTGGTGCTCTCGGTCGCGCAATTGGCGTCCGAACTACCGAAATACTCCGACAAACTCGACGACATGCTCAACGGTGTGCGGAGTACCCTCGCCGATTTCGGGGTAGACACCGAGCAGATCCACAACGCCCTCAACGGTCTGGATGTGGGCAAGGTCGTCGATCTGCTGTCGGTCGCACTGAGCAACGCGCTCGGAATCTTCTCGAATCTGTTTTTCGTTCTGGCACTGCTGCTGTTCATGGCGATCGACGGCATGATGATCGATCGAAAATTGGCGGTGGTGGCCAAGGCACGGCCCGAAATCGCTTATGCGCTGGGTGTATTCGCCATCGGCACCCGGAAATATCTGGTGGTTTCCACGGTCTTCGGCTTGATCGTCGCCGTCTTCGACGGCGGTGCCCTGTGGTTGATGGGCGTGCCGCTTCCGGTGCTGTGGGCGCTGCTCTCCTTCATCACCAACTACATTCCGAATATCGGCTTCGTCATCGGCCTGATTCCGCCGGCGCTGCTGGCGCTGCTCGACAGCGGCCCGATGCTGATGCTGTGGGTGATCGTCGTCTATTCGGTGATCAATTTCGTGATTCAGTCGATCATCCAGCCCAAATTCGTGGGTGATGCCGTCGGCCTCAGCGTGACCGTGACGTTCCTGTCGTTGGTTTTCTGGTCGTGGGTCCTGGGCGCGCTCGGTGCGCTGCTGGCGATTCCGCTGACGCTGCTGATGAAGGCGCTGCTGCTCGATATCGATCCGACCACGCGGTGGGTCAACGTGCTGATCCAGGACCGGGCGCCCGATCCGGACGAGGAACCGTAGGCGGCGGCGACCCCACCTGGGGCCCAGCCGACGACCCAAGCCGACGAGTTCAGCCGGCGGAGTCGGGCAGTTGCGCCATCCCCAGCAGTGTCAGCCCGAGCGAATCGATGCGTGCCAGCACGCCACGCATGGCCGTGGTGTCGGAGAGGGTGCCGAACAGTGTGGTCGTCCCAGCCGAGGAATGATCACTGCGGCTCAATTCCGGAAATGCGGCCAGCGCCCGTTCGGACAATTCACCATCGATGACGAACTGATAGCGGATCGACAACGACCAACTCACCTCCTCGGCCGGGGTGCATGCGCGTCTCCAGGCTCGGGCACAACCGCTGGTAGTCGCCTCATCCGCCCGGGATGAGCTCGAGATCCGGCCGCGAACCGGTCCCGCGGGGCGACGGCGTCCGACACTCACCCGTCACGGGTGAAGCCATTGCGCACCGCGCTGGGCACATTCAGGGGAAGACCTCTCGGCTGGGAAGGAGTTCTGCCATGACCACAACCCCGCAGGAGCATCCCGTACGTCAGGGCATCGCCGCCGGAACATCGATCGGCGCGGCGATCCTGCTGATCACCGTCGGTGTGCTCTCGATCCTGGAAGGAATTTCGGCGGTCGCCAACGACAACCTCTTCGTCGTGGGCATCGACTACGTCTACCAATTCGACACTACGACCTGGGGATGGATCCACATCGTGCTGGGGATCCTGCTGGTCATCGCCGCCCTCGGTCTGATGGCCGGTACCACGTGGGGCCGGATCGTGGCAATCACGTTGGCGGCGTTGTCCATCCTCGCGAACTTCCTGTGGCTGCCCTACTACCCGGCATGGTCGATCCTGGTGATCGCGTTGAATGTCGTGGTCATCTGGGCGGTCGCCACCTGGCAGCCCGGCCCGGACCGCGTCTGATCCCCGCTTCGCCGGGCTGTGACAACCGGCTGTGACAAATAATCAGCCGGCGGCCCGGCCTCGGCGGGATCCGTATCGTCGGAATTATGGCCTCTCCGGAGCTGTCGAAGCTGGTTCAGTCGGTGGTCGAGCCCTATCTACTGGAGGGATCTCGCCGCTACAACCGGGTCGAGGTCGCGGAACTGTCGGGCGTACCGGCCGATCTGTCGCGGCGGCTGTGGGTTTCGCTCGGATTCCCGGCTCATGAGGACGACGCCGCGGTCGAATTCACCGACGGCGATGTCAACGCGGTCCGGAACTTCAGAAGTCTCGACGCGCTGGCCGGCGCCGATGTGCGCCGGCAGCAGGCGGCCGCGCGCACCCTCGGGCAGTCGATGGCGCGGCTGGCGGAATGGCAGGTCGATCTGGTCGCGGAGGAGATCGCCGACCGGATCCGTTCGATCACGGCGGGCGATCCCGCGGTGGACCAGGACAAGGTCGCCCGGGAGGCGACCGCCGAGGTGGTGTCGGCGCTGCAGCAACTGCAGGCCTACGCGTGGCGGCGCCATCTCGCGGCGGCGCTGACGCGGTCGCTGGCCGGTGACGGCACTGGAGAAACGTTGCGGGAGTTGGCCGTCGGATTCGCGGACATGGTCGGCTACACCCGGCTGACCCGGCATCTGGAAGCCGACGAACTGGACGATCTGCTGGAGTCGTTCGAATCCGTCACCACGAACGCGATCACCGCGAACGGCGGCTGGACCATCAAGAATGTCGGCGACGAGGTGATGTTCGCGGCCGAATCGGCGGTGGCGGCCGCCCGGATCGCATTGGCGATCCAGGAGGCCACGACGAGTGCCGGAACCACCCCTGAACTGCGGGTCGGGCTGGCTTACGGCCAAGTGTTGCAACGTTTCGGTGATCTCTACGGGTCGGTGGTGAATACCGCGGCGCGGCTGACCGGAGTCGCCCGGCCGGGCACGGTCCTGGTGGACGACGGCGCGGCAACACAATTGGCGGACGAGCCCGAGTTCTCGCTGCGGCATCTGCGCACTGTGCGGGTGCGCGGAATCAACCGTTTGGGTTCGCACGTGCTGCGGCGGAACGGTAGCTGACCGCCTCTGTCGTCGGATCCGAAAACGCTGTCGCACAAGGGTGGAGGCGGCGCAGACGCCGACCGGAAAAGTCCCGGAATTGGAAGCGGGCCTCGGCGAAGGGGGGGAGTTAGCCGAGGCCCGCGTAGGGTCGGCCCGGGGGGGAGGGGCCGACGTGACTGATCCTACGCGACGATTCTCGTTTGTGTCTGCATGAGGGGCGCTAGTTTCGGAATTTTTTTCTCTGGCGTGTTGCGGGGCGCGTCGTCCGGTTTGCCGGAGGGTTGATAGTCGGCGGGGAGGCATTCGTGAATTACGTTGTAACACAAAGGAATAAACTTGTTCCACGTGAAACGATCGGGCGTGGCGGGGCGCCTTCGCGAGCGTCGAATTCGGTAGCTGTGCGGGTGTGGCGGCGCACGACGGTGGGCGTTTTCACACCCTCGGGGCCCCGTGAGCGCCACGGCAGGTAGCCGTGCGGGCCGCACTCGAGTAGCGCGCTACTCGCGACCTTCGGGGCCGGGCGCGGGAGTATCGAGTCGGTCGCATCCCGCCGGCACCCCCGAGCACCGCCGGATCCCCGGGATGCGACCACCTCCGCCCTCTGCCCGGTCGGGGTTCCTCGCTCGGTCGATGTCCGATATGGGTTTATTCGGATGAACTTGTCGGTGGTGTGGGCAATACTGCACGGCAAGTAGCGAACCTCACATCCACATCGAACGGCAGGGGAAAAGCATGCCCGACGCCATCATCGCCGAGGGTTTGGTCAAGAAGTACGGTCGGCTCGTCGCACTCGACGGGCTCGACCTAGCGGTTCCCGAGGGGACGGTGACCGCCCTGCTCGGCCCCAACGGATCCGGGAAAACCACGACGGTCCGGGTGCTCACCACACTGCTCACCCCCGATGCCGGCCGCGCCACGGTCGCCGGTATCGATGTGCTGCGCGAACCGCAGCGGTTACGCGCCCACATCGGTGCCTCCGGTCAGTACGCGGCCGTGGATGAATATCTCACCGGCTTCGAGAATTTGGAGATGGTGGGGAGGCTGTACCACCTGGGCATTCAGCGCAGTAAACAGCGTGCCCGGGAACTGCTCGAGCGCTTCCGGCTCAGTGAGGCGGCCGATCGGCCGGTGAAGGGCTACTCCGGCGGCATGCGGCGCCGGCTGGACCTGGCCGGAGCCCTGGTGGCGAATCCGCCGGTGCTGTTCCTCGACGAGCCGACCACCGGGCTCGATCCACGGGCCCGGATGGACCTGTGGGACGTGATCGAGGAACTCGTCGCCGGTGGTACCAGCCTCCTGCTGACCACGCAGTACATGGAGGAGGCGGACCGGCTGGCCGACACCATCGTGGTGATCGATCACGGCTCGGTCATCGCGCGCGGCACCGCCGACGAGCTGAAAGCTACGGTCGGGGGCGATCGGATCGAGTTGACGGTCGAGCATGTCGACGCGCTCGCCGTCGCCCAGCAGGCACTGGCCGGGCTGGCGGTCGGCGATATCCACGTCGAACCGGGGTTGCGGCGGCTCACCATTCCCGTCGACGACGGCTCGCAGGCCCTGGTCGACACCATCGAGCGGCTGTCCGCGCACCGGGTGCGCATCCAGGACGTGGGCCTGCGACGGCCCTCGCTCGACGACGTCTTCCTCACCCTGACCGGGCACGAGGCCGCCGACTCCATCGACCCGGCCGATGCCGCGCAGACCCTCGAACAAGCCACGGAAGGACAGAGCAGATGATCACCGCCGCGGCCGACACCCGCAGACCGACCCTGGCCGAACGCGCGGCCACCGTGGCCGGGGACAGCCTGACCATTGCCAAGCGCAATGTCATCAAGATCAAACGAGTGCCCGACGTGCTGATCTTCTCGACGCTGTCGCCGATCATGTTCGTCCTGTTGTTCGCCTACATCTTCGGCTCGGCGATCAGCGTGCAGGGCACGTCGTACCGCGAATTCCTGATCGCCGGCATCTTCGCCCAGACCTCGGTCTTCGGCGCCACGTTCACCGGTACCAGCCTGGCCGAGGATATGCAGCGCGGAATCATCGACCGGTTCCGCTCACTGCCGATGGCACCGTCGGCGGTGCTGGTCGGGCGCACCGTGGCCGATGTCGCCATCAACGTGGTGAGCCTGGTCGTGATGTCGGTGACCGGTCTGCTCGTCGGCTGGCGCATCCACGGATCCTTCCTCGAGGCCGTGCTCGCCTATGCCTTGCTGTTGCTGTTCGCCTACGCGATTTCCTGGATCATGGCCGTGGTCGGTTTGCTGGTGCGGGCGCCGGAAGTGTTCAACAACGCCAGTTTCATGGTGATCTTCCCGCTGACCTTCATCGCCAACACCTTCGTGCCCAGCGAGGTGCTGCCGACGCCGCTGCGCGTCGTCGCGGAATGGAATCCGGTATCGGCGGTGACGCAGGCGACGCGCGATCTGTTCGGTAACACGAGTCCGACGAATCCGACGCCGGATGTGTGGTCGCTGCAGCATCCGGTGGCGACGACATTGATCTGGGTGGTGGCGATCCTGGCGATCTTCGTGCCGCTGGCGCTGCGTCAGTTCAAGCGGTCCGTCAGCCGGTGAGCCTCTCACCTGGCGCTACTGCGGGCGGCCCGTCCCTGTGACAGCATGGTGCCATGCAGTTGGGGAGTTCCCGGAAATCCGGTCGGTTGCGTAATCGGCTCATCGCGGCGGGCGTTGCCGCCGCCGCGGGCGGTGCCGCATGGGTGGCCGCCTCGCGTCGCCCGCAGCCTCCGGAGCCGGCCGCCGAACCGCCGCGGCTGGGATATGCGGGCGGAGCGACCGCGCCCGAGACGGCGGCCTCCACCGACGACGCGGCGCACACCGGCTAGGCGCGCCCCGCGAGTACGGACAGCCGACATGGCACGATATTCGGCGTGACCTCACCGAATCAGACCGCCGTGGCCGTCCTGCACACCAACCTCGGCGACATCAAGATCTCGCTCTTCGGTAACCACGCCCCGAAGACGGTGCGCAACTTCGTCGGCCTGGCCGACGGCAGCGCGGCCTACACGACGAAGAACGCCGGCGGCGGCACCTCCGGACCGTTCTACGACGGCAGCGTATTCCACCGGGTGATCGATGGTTTCATGATTCAGGGCGGTGACCCGACGGGTACCGGCCGTGGTGGGCCGGGATACGAATTCGCCGACGAATTCCACCCCGAACTGCGCTTCGATCGTGGCTACCTGCTGGCCATGGCCAACGCCGGACCCGGCACCAACGGTTCGCAGTTCTTCATCACCGTCGGTCCGCAGCCGCACCTGAACCGTCGCCACACCATCTTCGGCGAAGTGGTGGACGCCGATTCGCGCAAGGTCGTCGACGCCATCGCGACCACCGCGACCGACCGCAACGACCGGCCGAAGGAGCCGGTCGTCATCTTGAGCATCACCCTGAGCTGACCCATCGGAGTTTCGTGAATCCGCAACCGCCCGTACCGACCTGCTACCGCCATCCCGATCGCACCACCGGACTGGCATGCACGCGGTGCGGGCGGCCGGCGTGCCCCCAATGTCTGCAACCGGCCGCCGTCGGACAGCATTGTGCGGAGTGTGTCGCGCAGGGCCGCACCGATATTCGGCCGGTACAGCCGACTGTCGGCGGTCCGTTCGCCACCGCTCGCCGCACGCCGTATGTCACCTATGCGCTGATCGCGATCAACGTCGCGGTCTTCGCCGTCACCGCGAGTCAAGCGCACAGTGTCACCGACAATCATCTGTCGCGGCTGTTCTTCGACTGGGTGCTCGCACCGCAGTGGGTTGCCCAGGGGCAGTGGATTCGGGTCCTCGGTTCCGGATTCCTGCACTACGGGCCGCTGCATCTCGTGGTCAACATGTTCGCGCTCTACATTCTCGGCCGCGATACCGAACTCGTGCTGGGACGTTCGCGCTTCCTCGCGATCTATCTGGTGTCGCTGCTCGGTGGATCCGCGGCGGTCATGTGGCTGGCGACCGATTCCGCCACGGCCGGTGCCTCCGGCGCCATCTACGGTCTGTTCGGCGCGATGACCGTGATTCTGCTGCGGCTGCGGCAGAGTCCGGTGCAGATGCTGGTGTTGATCGCGATCAACCTGCTCATCAGCGTGTCCCTGCCCGGCATCTCGCTGTGGGGCCACCTCGGTGGATTGGTGGCGGGCACGCTCGCCGCCGCCGGAATCCTGTTCCTGCCGGAATGGCTGCGGGCGCGCACGCGCGATTCGATCCGATGGATCGGATGGGGTGCGGTAGCCGGACTCGCCGTCCTTGCGCTCGCACTGATCGGTGCGGGTGCGGCGGTTCTCGCCTGATTCGGTGGCCGCCCGATTCGACTGCGGCCCGCCCGGTTGTCAGCTGGTGCGGGGATCGGCGGGAACGAGACCGTGCACGGTCAGCACGTCCAGGACGTCCTGAGGATGGGTACCGAGGTCCCAGCGGCCGAAGATCACCAGCCGCTCCTCACCCTTGTGGTCGACATCGAGTTCCAGATTGGGGATGCTCCGGCCCAGCCGCCGGAAACCGACGACCCGTGCCCGCAGAATCTGCTCGGGTCCGTAGCTGACCGGGCCGAACAGGCCACGAACCACCAGGTGCGCCGGTTTCCCGGGAACGACGGTCAGGCGCGGGCGTTGACGGAAGCCCAGTCCGGCCATGCACAGCAGCAGTGCCGCACCCAATCCGATCAACAGCCGACTCGGTGCGTCGGAGGCGAACGCGGCGGCCACGGCCAGCGCCACTCCGCCGAGGGTGACCGCGGCCAAGGCGGGCGCGGGGGTGGACCACTCGAGCCGGGGCGCCGACTCGGAACTGCCGAATTCCGGGCTGGATCCCGGGCGGTCGGACTCGGGGTGTTCGGGTGGTGTGCTCACGGTCCCCAATTGCTCCTCGAGTTGTCCACAGAGTCATCCACAGGTGTGCATGAATCACACGCGTGTAATAAGGGTCAACGCCCGTGCGACAGCGCGATCAACCCCACCCGTGCGACAGCGCGATCAACGCCAGCCGTGCGACAGCGCGATCAACGCCACCGCATCGTCATGATCAGGCCGATCACCATCAGTCCGAAGCCGATGAGGAAGTTCCAGGCGTTCAGATCGCTCATCCACTGGATGTGGTCGGCGCCCAGGTAATAGACCAGCAACCATGCCAGGCCGGCCAGCATGAAGCCGAGCATGATCGCTACATACCAGACCGGCGACGGACCGCCCTTCACCTTCACCGGGGTGCGGCTGGTCGGGTTGATCGTGTAGTCGGTCTTCTTGCGGACCTTCGACTTGGGCATGACGTCCTCGTATTCGGCGTGCAGGTCTGCCTAAAGGCTATCTCAGCTGCGTATCGGCGGTGGCGCCACGTACTCTCGAACCATGCGTGTTCTGGTCGTCGACAATTACGACAGCTTCGTATTCAACCTGGTCCAATATCTGGGCCAGCTGGGTGCCGAGGCGACCGTCTGGCGCAACGACGACTCCCGGCTGCAGGACACCGATGCCGCGGCCGCCGATTTCGACGGCCTGTTGATCAGCCCGGGCCCGGGCACACCGGACCGCGCCGGCGCGAGCATCGAACTGGTCCGCGCGTGCGCCCGGAACCGGACTCCGCTGCTCGGGGTGTGCCTGGGACATCAGGCGATCGGAGAGGCGTTCGGCGCGACCGTGACTCGTGCCCCCGAGCTG
Organism: Nocardia sp. 852002-51101_SCH5132738; assembly: GCF_001665695.1. Classification (NCBI taxonomy): domain Bacteria; kingdom Bacillati; phylum Actinomycetota; class Actinomycetes; order Mycobacteriales; family Nocardiaceae; genus Nocardia; species Nocardia sp. 852002-51101_SCH5132738. Next base: position 36,886 of record NZ_LZML01000013.1, read on the forward strand.
CTGCACGGCAAGACGAGTTCGGTCTTCCACATCGGTTCCGGGGTGCTGGCCGGGCTGCCCGACCCGTTCACCGCCACCCGCTATCACTCGCTGACCGTGCTCGAGGACACCTTGCCCGGTGATATCGAGGTGATCGGGCGGACCGAGAGCGGCATCGTGATGGCCATGCGGCATCGCGACCTGCCGATTCACGGTGTGCAATTCCATCCCGAATCGGTGCTGACCCAGGGCGGGCACCGGATGCTGGCGAACTGGCTCGAGGTGTGCGGCGAGCGGCCGGCCGAGGGCCTGGTCGAGACGCTCGAAGCCGAGGTCGCCGCGCTGGTCTGACGGGCTCGTAGCGCCGCACGCGAAAGCCTTACCGTGACAAGGAGTTTGCGCATGCATAAGCCCGGTGCGGTCGTCGTGACCCGGCGGCGCTGATGGCTCGGCCCTATGTCGTGCTGTCGGTGGCCACGAGTGTCGACGGATATATCGACGACGCCGGCCCGCAACGACTGCTGCTGTCCAATGCCGAGGATTTCGATCGCGTCGACCAGGTGCGTGCCGAGGCCGACGCCATTCTGATCGGCGCCGAGACCCTGCGGCGCGACGATCCCCGGCTGTCGCTGAGCAGTGAGCGGCGGCGCGAGGCTCGCATCGCGGCGGGAAAATCCGAATTCCCGGTGCGCGTCATCGTCACCGCGAGCGGTGAACTCGATCCCGGACAGCGGCTGTGGAAACAGGATGGGGAGCGACTGGTCTATACGACCACGGCCGGGCGCGCGCGGCTGGGCGATCGGCTCGCAGGCCGCGCCGAGGTCGTCGCCCTCGGCAACTCCGTCGATTTCGGCGCGCTGCTCGACGATCTGGGCGAGCGCGGGATCGGCCGCCTGATGGTCGAGGGCGGCGGCCGCATCCACACCGCGTTTCTCGCGGCGGATCTGGCCGACGAACTGCTGATGGCGGTCGCCCCGGTGCTGGTCGGGGACAGCGGGGCCCCGAAATTTCTGCATCCTGCCGACTTTCCCGGCGGTTCTCGGCGCAGAATGGCTTTGGTGGATATCACTCGTCTCGGCGATATCGCAGTGCTGCGTTATCTGCCGAAGCAGACACCGTCCGATGGGAGTTCGCCGACGATGGAACACTCACAGTGACAACCGAATCCGATGCGTGGGAGTCGGTCGAGTCGGCCAGCCGTGTCCCCGGCCGGCCGGGGGCGCACCGATTCTGGATGCATCACGCGATCGGCCTGGCCCGGCTGTGCCCGCCGAGTGCGACCGCTTTCTCGGTCGGCGCGGTGATCGTCGGCCCGGACGGCGTGGAACTCGCGCACGGCTACTCCCGCGAGACCGACGCGAAGGTGCACGCCGAGGAATCGGCGCTGAACAAACTCGGCGCCGACCCCCGGCTCGCCCAGGCCACTATCTACAGCACGCTCGAGCCGTGTTCCACCCGGGCCTCGGTCGGCCGCGTCCCGTGTGCCGACCGCATCCTGGCTGCCGGAATTCCGCGCGTCGTCATCGCGTGGCGGGAACCGCGCACCTTCGTGGAGAACTGCGTCGGCGTGGAGAACCTGCGCGAACACGGCGTCGAGGTGGTCGAACTTCCCGACCTGGCCGAAGAAGCCATGTCGATGAATCGCCACCTCGCGTTGTGATTACCGGCCCGGATCAGGGCGGTCCCAGCACTCCCGTGACGATCGTGATGGTCGCGTTGCGCGCCACCGACGAACCCGGTCGGGGCTGCTGATCGATCACCCGGCCGACATTGCTCGCGTCGAATGTGCCCTGCGTGCTCTGGCTGATCTGGCCCACACCGCCGGTCCAGCCCACCGAGCGCAGTTTGTCCACGGCTTGCGACGGGGTGAGGCCGGTCAGCGACGGCATGGTGATCTGGTCGCTGGACACTTGGACCGTGATGGTCGAGCCCTTGTCGGCCATGGAGCCGCCGGCCGGATCGGTGGACAGCACCTCACCGGCGGGCCGCGACGAGCTGACCTTCTGGATCACGACCTTGAACCCCGCGCTGTCGGCCAGGTTCGGTTCTGCCACATCGATCGACTGACCCACCACATCGGGCACGCGAACCTGGTCCGGACCCTTGCCGAGGGTGATCGTCACCTTGGAACCGGCATCGATCCTGGTGCCGGCGGCGGGGGATTCGGCGATCACCTTGTCCTTGTCCTCCGGACTGGAGGCGCCCCGCTGGATCTGCGGATCCAGCAGTAGCCCGGCCGCGTTCAAATTCTGCTCGGCCTGCTGCTGAGTGAGTTTCGTCAGCTGTGGCACCGGTACCTGCTGCGGTCCGGTCGAAATCTGCAGGGTCACCGTGGACCCCTTGTCCACCCGAGCGCCGCCGAGCGGCTGCGTCGCGACCACATTGCCGCTGGCGACCTTGCCGTCCGGTTTCTGCTGGATGGCGACGTCGAAGCCCAGCTTCTCCAGATCGCTCTGGGCTTCCTGGGCGGGTCTGTTGGCCAGATCGGGGATCGCGACCTGATCGGGCCGGCTGCCCGGCCCGATCAACACCCAGAACAGCGCGACCAGCACCGCGACCACCGCGGCCGCGCCGATGCCGATCCACAACTTGCGTCTGGGCCCCTCGGATTCGGGTTCCGGTTCGTCGTCGCCGTCGTTGCGTTCGACCGTGCGGTAACTACGCGGTTCGGGATCCATACTGCCGAGGAAGGTGGTGCGGTCCTCCTCGGTCATCACCATCGGGGCCTGCGGCTTCTGGCCGCCCAGCACCCGGATCAGATCGGCGCGCATCTCGGCCGCGGACTGATACCGGTTGGCCGGATTCTTGCTCATCGCCTTGAGGATGACCGAATCGAGTTCGCGCGGTACGCCGGGATGAACCAGCGACGGCAGCTTCGGATCCTCGCGGACATGCTGGTAGGCGACGGCGACCGGCGAGTCGCCGGTGAAAGGTGGCTGCCCCGTGAGGATTTCGTACAGCACACAGCCGACGGAGTACACATCGGACCGGGCGTCGACCTGCTCGCCGCGGGCTTGTTCCGGGGACAGATACTGCGCGGTGCCGATCACCGCGGCGGTCTGGGTCATCGGATTCGAACTGTCCGCGATGGCGCGCGCGATGCCGAAGTCCATCACCTTCACCGCACCCTGGCGGTTGATCATGATGTTGGCCGGCTTCATGTCGCGATGCACGATGCCGTTCTTGTGGCTGAAATCCAGTGCGGCACAGACATCGGCGATGATCTCCATCGCCCGCCGCGGCGGCAGCGGACCCTTGCCGCGCACGATATCGCGCAGCGTCTCGCCGTCGACGTACTCCATCACGATGTAGGGCAGCGGGCCGCCGTCCACCTCGGCCTCGCCGGTGTCGTACACCGCGACGATCGCCGGATGGTTCAACGCCGCTGCATTCTGTGCCTCGCGCTTGAACCGCAGATAGAACGTGGGGTCGCGAGCGAGGTCGGCGCGCAGCACCTTGATCGCCACGTCGCGACCCAGCCGCAGGTCACGAGCCTTGTGCACCTCCGACATACCGCCGAATCCGATGATCTCGCCCAGTTCGTAGCGAGAAGACAGATTCTTCGGGGTCGTCATGGCATTCCTTGTGAGGAGGTTTCGGGGTATCTGCTGCTGTCGGCTTCGTGCGTACCGCCGACCCCCGGCAGTGAATCGCCGGCCCCCGGCAATGGTAGGTCGAGCGAGGGGTAGGACGGGCGTGTTGTGGGGCGTGTGGTGCGGGTCGGCCGCTCCCGGGTGGTGGTGGTCGTCGGCGGTGCCGTGGTGGTCGTGGTCGGCGGCGGTGTCGTCGTCGTGGTCGGCTCGGGAGTCGTCGTCACCACCGGCGGCGGGGCCGGTTGGGTGGTGGTGGTCGGTTCCTCGGTCGTCGTCCACACCGTGGTCGGCGGCGGGGGCGCGACGACGGAGGTGGTCGACTTCACCGGCGACACCGTCGAATCCGGCGCCTTACCGCTGAGCAGCACCCACGCGGCCAGGCCGCCGAGCAGCACCGCGCCGGCGCCGAGCCCGGCCATCACCTTCTGACCGGTGGTGAATCCCGGCTTCTCGCCGTCCTCGTCCGGGCCGCCGGGACCCGGCATCATGGCCGTCGAACCTGCCGCCGCGCCCACCCGGGCCGGTTCGGCGGTCGGGTAGCGGACGGTCGCGCCGTCGTAGTCGTTGCGCGGGATCACCGCGGTCGGACCGGGCGGGAGTACGCGAGTCGCACCGGTCTGCGGCACCGCACCTCCGCGCGGCGGCGGTGGGCGTCGACCGGCCCGGACCGCGGCCACGGCATCGGCGAATTCGCCGCCGCTGTGATAGCGCCGCGTCGGATCCTTGGTCATCGTGATGTCGATCAGCTCGCGCACGTTCGGCGGCAGATCGGCCGGCATCGGCGGGGGCGCCTCGCGCACATGCTTCATCGCCACCGTCAGGGCACCGTCGCCGGTGAACGGCCGATGGCCCGACAGCGCCTCGTAGCCGACGACGCCGAGCGAGTACACATCGCTGGCCGAGGTGGCGTCCTCGCCGGTGGCCTGCTCGGGGGCGATGTACTGGGCGGTGCCCATCACCATGCCGGTCTTGGTCACCGGTGAGGCGTCGACCGCCTTCGCGATGCCGAAGTCGGTGATCTTCACCTGACCCGTGGGGGTGACCAGGATATTGCCGGGCTTCACGTCGCGGTGGACGACGCCCGCGGCATGGGCGACCTCGAGGGCGCGGCTGGTCTGTTCCAGCATGTCCAGACCCTGGCCGACCGAGAGCCGGCCGAGCCGGTTCAGCACCGCGTTCAGCGGTTCGCCCTGGACCAGCTCCATCACGAGGTAGGCGGTTTCACCACCCTGTGGATCGTAGGTCTCGCCGTAGTCGTAGACGCCTGCGATGCCGGGGTGGTTGAGCTGGGCGGTGGTCTTGGCCTCGGTCTTGAACCGATGCCGGAACGTCGGATCCGCGGAGAATTCGGCCTTGAGGACCTTCACCGCGACCCGGCGGTCCAGGCGGGTGTCCAATGCCTCCCACACCTGGCCCATACCGCCCGTGGCGATCAGACGTTGCAGCCGATACCGATCGGCGATCAGGGCACCGTTGTTCAGCATGGCCGCCCCCGTCGGTAGGTTCGCCGATCACGACGTTGTTGCATATCCACCTGGGGTCCTGGTCCTCGCTTACTCATTGTTCTCAGCCCCCCTGCAATCCGGCATCCAGCACCGCCCGTGCCACCGGCGCCGCCACCGATCCACCGGTCGCCGCCAGGGCACGGTCGCCGCCGTTCTCCACGATGACAGCGATCGCGATCTTCGGGTTCTGGGCCGGCGCGAACGCTATGTACCAGGCGTGCGGCGGGGTGTTGCGCGGGTCGCTGCCGTGTTCGGCGGTGCCCGTCTTGGAAGCGATCTGGTACGGCCGCGGCTGGGTGCCCCCGGCCGTGGACTTCTCCGAATCGATCATCAGCCCGGTCAGCTGGCTGGCCACCGGGGCGCTGATCGCCTGCCCGACCGACACCGGTTTGGTGGTGGACAGATCGCGCAGGTCGGGACCCTGGGTCCGGTCGACCAGATGCGGTTCCATCCGCACACCGCCATTGGCTACGGTAGCCGCGATCACCGCATCGTCGAGCGGGGTGAGAGCCACGTCTCGTTGTCCGATGCTGGTCTGCGCGAGCGCCGCGTTGTCCGGAATCGGCCCGACCGTGCTGTCGGCCACCGGAATCGGAATGCCCGAATGCGGGCCGATGCCGAAGGCCGCGGCCTCGTCCTTGAGTTTGGCCGCACCCACCTTCATGCCGATCTCGGCGAAGGCGGTGTTGCACGAGAGCCGGAACGCGTCGTGCATGGTCGCGGTCGCACCGCCGCCACACGGGGTGCCGTTGTAGTTCTCCAGCGTGGTGTTCGTACCGGGCAGGGTGATGTTCGGCGCCGCGGTGAACGCGTCCTCCGGCTTGATCCCCATCGACAGCGCGGCCGCGGCGACGACGACCTTGAACGTCGAACCGGGCGGATATGTCTGCGACACCGCACGATTCAACATCGGCTGACCGGGGTCCGCGCTCAGCGATTCCCAGGCCTGGGTGGCACGCGCGCCGTCGTGCGTGGACAGCTGGTTCGGGTCGTAGCTCGGTGTCGACACCATGGTCAGGATGCGGCCGGTACTCGGTTCGATGGCCACCACCGAACCGGTGTAACCCTTGCTGGTGAGCTGGTCGTAGGCGACCTTCTGCATCATCGGATTGATGGTGGTCACCACATTGCCGCCGCGCGGATCGCGTCCGGAGATCATATCGATCAGGCGGCGGCCGAACAGCGCGCTGTCGGACCCGTTGAGCACGGAATCCTCGGAACGCTCCAGACCGGTGCTGCCGTACTGCATCGAATAGAAGCCGGTCACCGGGGCGTAGGCGGAGGGGTCGGTGGGATAGGTGCGCAGATACTTGTAGCGGTCGTCGGTGGCCACCGAACTGGCCAGCACCGTGCCGCCCGCCGAGATCTGACCGCGCTGGCGGCTGTACTCGTCGAGCAGGACCCGGGAGTTGCGCGGGTCGTTGCGCAGGCTGTCGGCCTTGATCACCTGGACGTAGGTCGCGTTGACCAGCAGCGCGACGATCATCACCATGACGGCCATCGCGACCCGGCGGAGCGGGGTGTTCATGCCGGCTCTCCCTTCTCGGGTCGGGGCGTCTCGGCGCGGATCATCTCGGTCTGCGCTTCGGCGATCGGCGCGGCTTCCCGGCGGCGAGCCGGCGCCGGCGCACGAGCGGCGTCGGAGATCTTGACCAGCAACGCCAGCAGGGCGTAGTTCGCGAGCAGCGAGGAGCCGCCGTAGGACACGAAGGGGGTGGTGAGTCCGGTCAGGGGAATCAGTTTGGTGACGCCACCCACCACCACGAATACCTGAATGGCGATCGTGAACGCCAATCCGGCGGCGAGCAGCTTGCCGAAACTGTCGCGGACCGCCAGTGCCGTGCGCAGGCCGCGCACCACGAAGACGGCGAACAGCATCAGCATCGCGGTGAGCCCGATCAGGCCCAGCTCCTCACCGATGGTGGCGACGATGAAGTCGGTCTTGGCGAACGGCACCTGCGAGGGCCGTCCGCTGCCGAGTCCGGTTCCGGCCAGGCCGCCGGTCGCGAGCCCGAACAGCGATTGCGAGATCTGGTAACCGGTGTTGTTGTAGTCGTCGAACGGGTGCAACCACGTCGACACCCGCACCCGCACGTGGCCGAAGGCGTTGTAGGCGAGGAAGAATCCGAGCGCGAGCAGTCCGGCGCCGACGATCAGCCAGCCCACCCGTTCGGTCGCGATGTAGAGCATGGCCAGCACGGTCGCGAAGATCAGCAGCGAGGTGCCGAGGTCCTTCTCGAAGAACAACACGACCAGGCAGGCCGCCCACACCAGCAGAATCGGGCCGAGGTCGCGCGGTCGCGGCAACTCCATTCCCAGGACGTGGCGTCCGGCCGCGGTGAACAGATCGCGCTTGGCGACCAGTACCGAGGCGAAGAAGATGATCAGCAGGATCTTCGCGAACTCACCCGGCTGCACACTGAAACCCGGTAACCGGATCCAGATCTTGGCGCCGTTGGTTTCGGAGAACCTCCCGGGCAGCAGCGCCGGGATCATCAGCGCCACCAGGCCGAGCAGACCGAGCGTATAGCCGTAGCGGGCCAGGGTGCGGTAGTCGCGCAGCAGCACCAGCACCGCGATGAACAGGGTGATCCCCAGCGCTGTCCACAGCACCTGTTGATTGGCGTCGGGGGAGGGGATCGACCACGAATTGTGGATCGCGGTCTGCTCGTCGGCGAGATCCAGGCGATGGATCAACACCAGCCCGAGTCCGTTGAGCAGTGCCGCGATCGGCAACAGCAGCGGATCGGCGAACGGGGCGAACCGCCGCACCGCCAGATGGGCGACACCGAACAGCGCCAGATAGGCGAAACCCAATTTGGCCAGATCCCAGGTGATTTCCTGATCCTGACTGGCCTCCACCAGCACCAGCGCAACCGTGGTGATGACCACCGCGAAACCCAGCAGCAACAGTTCGACGTTGCGGCGGGTCGAGGGTGGCGGCGCGGGAGCGAACCCGCCCGGTGGACTGGGGAACGCTCCAGCGGACGGCGGTGCCGGTGCGGACATCAGTCCGCCTTCCTGCAGTTCTCCCCCGGAGTCTGAGGGGCCGGCGCCGCGGTGGTGGGTGCCGGCTGCTCGGAATGGGCGGGGGCATTGGTCGGGTTCGGCGCGGCCGTACCCGGGGTGTTGGGCGC
>NZ_LZML01000014.1:0-8398 GCF_001665695.1 Nocardia sp. 852002-51101_SCH5132738
AAGCCACCAGCATCGCAACGCTGGGGCAGCGAAAAAACGAGCGAACCCCGCTGGGTGCCAACAGCATTACATTGACGGCGAAGAAAGCCGACGCAGCCTTGAGAATTGCATTGGCGCGCTTGAGTTCTGCGTTCTCGCGTCGCAGCCGCTTCAGCTCCGCCATCTCATCGGAACTGGTTCCTGCCCGGTTTCCGGTGTCGATCTGGCCTTGGCGCACCCATTTGCGGACAGTTTCCGGCGTCCCGACTCCGAGCAGGTCAGCGACCGCTTTCATCGCCGCCCACTCCGACTCGTGCTCGCCCTTGATCTCGGCGAACATCCGCACGGCCCGCTCACGCAGCTCCTGCGGGTACTTCTTCGAACTCGACACGACTCCATCCTTCACAGAGGTTGAAGTCTCCCGACACTCCGGGGCGGTTCATGTTCAGGCTGGACTGCTGGATGCCGCCGCGGTTGGCGGTCTCCTGCGCCTCATACACATTCGCCGCGTCAGCGAGTTTGTACGAGGACTCGTCCAACGCCTCGATCACCGTCTCGGCGCCCTTCTTCCACTCGGTCCATGACCCGTCGTAACCGGAAGCAGCACTACCGGTCCAGCCTTCCGCCAACAGGCGCTTTCCCACGGTGTCGTCGAGCGTCTTGAGTCGTTCCCGCATTACCTGGGCCTTGTCGGCAACGAACCTGGCTGCTTCCCGCAGCTTGGCCGGGTCCACCCGCATCTGATCGGCCAAAATCCCCCCTTCACAAGTGCTTTCGGAATCCCGACATGCACTATATGACGCGCGCAACGGCAGCGGAGCGGACGAGTGGCCGTACCGCTCCCTGGTGCTTCACGAAGCAGAGGCAGTCAGCGCAGCCGATCAGGGGTCCTTCGAGGGAGAGGAGAAGCTGTCCGCTGGCGAGGCTGGCTTCCTCAACTGCTCCGGAGCGCTCGGATTCGTGCGGAGTTATTCGGTGGAACGGGAGTGCTTTCGGCGATCATGATGGGGCAATGACCGATAGGACGCGCACCGCGATAAGACCTGACTGGGGCGACGTGCCTGTGGCGGTCCGCGCTGCGATCGAGCGTGTGGTCGGTGCTGGCGTGGTCGAGGCCGACACCCAGTCCGGTGGTTTCAGCCATGGCGTTGCGGTCCGAGCCCTGCTGACCGACGGGCGGCGGGTATTCATCAAGGCTATCGATGCCGACGACGACCTGGCGGGGATGTATCGCGGCGAGGCGCGGACCTCGGCCCGGCTCCCTCATACGGTTCCCACGCCGGCACTACATGCCAGCTTCGACGCCGAGGGCTGGTTTGCCATGGTGTTCGACGACGTTGCTGGTCGCCATCCCCGGTTGGACAACCACGACGAACGGGAGGCTGTGCTCGCGACGGTTGAGACCCTTGGCCGGCTGTTGACTCCTAACCTGATTCCGGGCGTTGCGACCTTCGCTGAGGCGTACGGGCCGATGCTGAATGCGTGGCGGCAGTACGCCGCAGAGGGAGCACCTGCAGATCTGGATGAGTGGTCATCGCGGAATCTGGGACGCCTGGCGTCGCTGGAGGCCGTGTGGCCGGGCCATGTGGCTGGTGCCACGCTGCTCCACACGGACCTGCGTCCGGACAATATGCTGTGGCGCGCCGGAGGCAGCGTGGTCGTGATCGATTGGGCTTGGCCGTGTGTGGGTGCATCCTGGATCGACCTCGCCGCGCTCGTGCCGTCGCTGCTCGCTGCCGGGGTAGACCCGGATCCGATCTTGGCTACCCACCCGAGCAGTCGTGATGTCGAGCCAGTCGCCGTGGACGCGTTCTTGTGCGGGCTTCTCGGCTATTGGGAGCGAGCCTTGCGCCGCCCGACACCTCGGCGATCGCCCAACCTGTACCAATACAGGGTCGACGCAGTTCGGGTCACGCGAGAGTGGCTCCGCCGACGCGTCGACTGGTAAATAGGCATTCGTAGGGACTCAAGACGGACAGCTCCAAGCCCGCGTCCTTGTGTGCCATGGGAACTGGTGAAATCTTGATTTCGTGTGGGGGACACGTGGGGCGGGCTGTTGTCGGCTCCTACTCGGTTGCCGGTTCGGCCCGCGCGGACTAGTAGGGCCACAACGATGGAACGGCGGCCAGAGGGGTGCCTGTGACCTGCGGCCTGACGGCTTAGCCCGCGTTGAATTCGTAGACCGCGCGGCTGCGACCCGGCCCTTTGTAATCGGTGGTGACCGAAACACCGCCGATCTCGTGGTCGCCGGGGACATTGACATAGCCGAGGGTGATCCAAGTAGCGTGTGCCGCTCGGTTTTCCGGTTCCGATGTCAGGTAGATCCTTTCGCAACCCCATTTTTCGGCTTGAGTGCGCACGCTGTTGAGCAATGCGCGGGCGATGCCTTGTTGCCGATGGTCCGGATGGATCATGACGTCTTGGATATAGACCTCGGCCGGGTTGTCCTGGCTGCGGAATGCGATCACCGCGCCGGTGAGGGCGTTATTTTCGTCGATCATGACGGGGCAGGTCGAGGAGAACAGCTCGGCGTAGAGCCAGTAGTCCGACAGCCCACGGGCGCGAATGAAGGGTTCGCCGAGTTCCATGAGGTCGTGAACTTTGTTGATGTATTCGATGCTGAGGGGACTGACGTTCATGGGCGCTCCTGCGTGTGGATAGTTCGGACGATGGTGGCTAGTTGATATGTGAGGTCGGCTGGCGCGACTGTATCGGCGATACTTCGGCCGATGATCGCGATGTCCCAGTCGGGGCTGCTGGTTAGTTCGTCGTCTGTGGCGCTGAATCCGCCGGAGACGGCGACGGGAGTCTCTCGTTGAGGAGCTGGCGCCTCACCGTGAACTCGTCCTCGGCGGGGTGGGAACGGCCGCGAGATCACTGGTGGTGTCGCCGGCCGGGGAATGTGTCCCGGTCGGCGACTTATACACCTACGAGGAAAATGGCCTGACCGAGATCAGCGTCTTCCCCAACGTGATGGGCGAAGCTGGGTTCGCACGGCCGCTCCTCGTACTTCGCTCGCAATCCGTCACGTGCCGGTCGGCCCAACGACCACAGTTACCCCTCCGGCTTCTGCAGCACCTGGTGGACTTCTCGCCAGTCGATTCCGGCTGGAGCTTTCGCCAAGATCGTGGCCAGCAGCCCCAGCCGTGCCGATCGGTCGGCGGGGTTGTCGGCCATCACCAGGACCTCGTCAAAGAACGTCGTGAGCGGTTCGATCAGGCTGTGGCCATGACGGATCCACTCGGTCAGCGGCCTGCCGTCGGCGGCAGGTACTGATCCCGTTGTGGTCAGCAGTTGCCGTTCGACGGGGCCGGTGAGCCTGTCGGGGTCGTAGGTGGCGGGCGCGGTGCGAGGCAGGATCCGCATGATCCGTTGCAGTCCTTCCACGAGATCGGCGAATCGATCGTCTGTGGTGGCTTTGCTGATCTGGTCAATCAAGATGTCCGCCCGATGCGGAGCCGTGGAGGAGGGGCGGACGGCGGCGATGAGTCGCGGAGCGACTGCTTCGTCGCGGAGCCGCTGCTCGTACCGGGTGGTAATGAGTTCCTCGGCGGTAGACAGCACCGACGGGTCGACGGTGACGCCCTGGCCTCGGAGCAGGTCGGCAGCGGTCGTGAGGCCGACGGGGATAGTGATGTCGGCGAGTTCGGGCTGGTTGCGCAGGATGGCCAGGATTCCGGTTGCCGCTCGGCGCAGTCCGTAGGGGTCGGCGCTGCCGGTGAGTTTGGCGCCGACGGCCAGCATCGTGACCAGTAGGTCGAAGCGGTCCGCAAGTGCGAGTAGCGCACCGGGTGTGGTGGTGGGGAGGGCGTCTCCGGAGGAGCGGGGGAGTTCCATTTCCCACAGGGCAGTGGCCACGGGTGCGGGTTCGCCGGCTTTGGTTGCGTATTCGCGTGCCATGGTGCCTGCGAGGGAGGTCATTTCGATCACCATCTGGGTGGCGAGGTCGAATTTCGCGAGGGTGCCGGCGCGAGTCAGGGTGGCCGAGTCTGTGCCGGAGAGATTGATGCGGGTGGCGAGCCTGGTGGCGGCTGCGGCTATGCGGTCGGCGCGGTCGGCCATGGTGCCGGCTTTGTCGTGGAACATCAGTGACGCGAGCCGGGCCCGGAACTCATCGGGGGTGATGGCCAGGTCGGCGCTCCAGAAAAATGCGGCGTCCTCGAAGCGTGCGCGGAGCACCTTTTCGTTGCCGCTACGGACGACGTCGGGGTTGCAGTCGCCGTTGGCCATCGTCACGAATACCGGCAGCAGGCCACCGGTGTCGGAGCGGACTGGGAGGTAACGCTGATGCTTGCGCATCACGGTGATCAGGATCTGTTCTGGCAGGTCAAGGTATTTCGGATCGAAATGACCGAGGACGCCGGTCGGGGATTCGACGAGATTGGAGATCTCATCGACCAGGTCAGCCTCACCGTCGAGATCGATCCGGCCGTTCTCAGCCTCGGCGAGAGAAGTGGCCGAAGATAGGACACGGGCGCGGCGCTCATCCTGATCGACGACGATTCCCTCGGCCTCGAGCACTGAGCGATAACGGGCGGCGGTGGCGATGTCGAATGTCGGTGCGGCGCAGTGACGCTGGCCTCGGGTGCTACGCCCGGCTGCCACCACGCCGGCGGTGACCGGGAGGACCTCGTCGCCGAGTAGCGCGACCAGCCAGCGGATCGGGCGTGAGAAACTCAATTCCGGGTCACGCCAGCGCATGTTCTTGTCCGCTCGCAACGACACCGTGAGTTGGGACAGGACGTCGGTGAGCACCACCGCCGCCGACCGGCCGACGCGAGTGGTCTCGACCGCGACGTGCTCGGCGCCGCCGACTTCTATGCGCCGCAGATCGTCAGCCGAGACATCCTGCGAGCGCAGGAAACCGGCGAGCGCCGGGGTGGGGTTGCCGTCGGCGTCGTAGGCGGCGGCAACCTTCGGGCCGCGGCGCAGGTTCACGCTGTCGGGCTCGCGATCGGCGATGTCTTCGACTATCACGGCGATCCGGCGTGGGGTTGCCTGCACGGTGATCTCGCCGTAGGGCAGTGCGGTGGAATCCAGCAGTTCGGTGAGTGTGGAGCGCACGCTGGAGATGCTGGCGGTCACGACATGTGGGGGCAGTTCTTCGGTGCCGATCTCGAACAGCAGCGCCGATCCCGGGCTCGACGTGATCGTGGCGGGGTCGATGGAAGGTGTGGCCAGCGATGGCCGGGCCTGCACTCCGCGTGGGTGCCCGGCCTGCTCACGCAGCTCCGTCCATAGAGTGGCGATTTCGCGGGATTGCTTGCGCATCACCGCAAACCACTTCGCCCGTTCGGCGGTGCTCACCGCACCACGTGAGTCGAGGATGTTGAACGCGTGGCTGGATTTGAGGACATGCACGTGGGCGGGGACCGGCAGCCGGGCGGTGATCATCCGGTCGGCCTCGGCGGAGTATGCGTCGAGCAGCCCGCGGGTGGTGTCGATGTCGGCGTCGTCGAGGTAGTAGCGCGACATCTCGTATTCGGACTGGCCGAATATGTCGCCGTAGCTGACGCCGGGCGCGTAGATGATGTCCTTGAAATGCGTCACGCCCTGGATCGCCATCAGGATCCGCTCGAGGCCGTAGGTGATCTCGACCGGGATCGGGTCGAGGTTCTGTCCCGCGACCTGCTGGAAGTAGGTGAACTGGGTGATCTCCATCCCGTCGAGCCAGACTTCCCAGCCCAGACCCCACGCCCCGATCGCCGGCTGGGCCCAGTTGTCCTCCACGAACCGCACATCGTGGGCGTCGAGGTCGATGCCGAGCGCGGCCAGCGACCCCAGGTAGAGCTCCTGCGGGTCGCCCGGTTCGGGCTTGAGGATCACTTGGAACTGGGTGTGAGTTTGCAGGCGGTTCGGGTTTTTGCCGTACCGGGAATCATCAGGGCGGACCGACGGTTCGACGTAGGCGACGTTCCAGGTTTCCGGCCCCAGCACGCTCAGTAGTGTCGCCGGGTTCATCGTGCCGGCGCCGACCTCGGTGTTGAACGGCTGACCCAGCAGGCAACCTCGCTGCGACCAGTACGCTTGCAGACGAAGAATCGCTTCCTGCATCGATACGGGCGCGGAGAGGTTGTCGTTGCGGGCAGCTGCCGTGGTCATTCCGAGATCCTATCGGTGGTGAGGGCGGGCATTCCGAGCGCTACTCCGGTCGCCGGAGCGAAGAAGCTGGGCAGGTGGCAGCCGCCGCGGCAGGCGTCGGCGACGGCGCAACCAGCGCAGGAGGGCCTGGTGGCGACCGCTGCGTGCACGGCGTCAGTCAACGCGGGCCATACCCCGGCAAGGGGCTCGTTGTGTAGGGAGCCGAAGTAGACGTTGGAGTGCGGGCAGTTCCGCAATCGGCCGTCGTAGGAGACGCTGCCCCACACCATGCCCGACTCGCAATGCCCGGATATCTGCGACAGCCGCAATCCCAAGGTGGGGTCGTCGGACCGCAACGGAGTGTCGGTGTCACTGGTGCACACCTTCTGTGCGCACGGCCACGCGACGGTCATCCCCGGGCATTCGGCGGCAAGGAGTTCGTCGATGCGGGTGATCAGCGGCATGGTGACTGACATGGGGATGCCGTAGCGGTCGTCGTGGCGGCCGGTCGGGACGTACCGCATCACACCGAACTCGCGCACCCCGAGCGCATACACATCACGGATGACGTCCAACGCACCGTCGATGTTGCCTTTGACCAGTGTCATTTCCGCGACCACCGTGATACCGGCATCGATCAGCAACCGCATCGCGTCGATCGCGCGGTCGTACGCGCGGGGATGACCGGTCAGTTCATTGTGGGTGCCGCGGTCGCCGTGGATCGAGACGAGCACACACCGCACGTTCGCTGCTGCCAGGCGCTTCGCCCGTTCTGCGGTAAGGAAGTGACCGTTGGTGAACACCACCTGATACAGGCCGCGGCGTCCACCGTGTTCGAAGATCTCCATGGCATCGGGGTGCAGTAGTGTCTCCCCGCCGCTGTAGCGGATAACGAAACAGCCCCGGTCGGCGCATTCGTCGAGGATCGAGCATGCCAGGTCGGTCGGAATGTGCTTTTCTGGCAATGCTTTTACCGCGCGCCGGACCTCGGCGTCGCTCATGTCCGGGTCGATCTTCCACACGTTGTAGCAGAAGCCGCACGCCCAGTTGCATACAGCGGTGAGCTCGATTTCGAGTCGCAACGGGAAGTCGAGCTTCGCCCCGAACCGCTTGTCGATGCCCAGCAGCGATCGGTGACGGTCGACCTGATCGGGTGTGGGCGGGGAGGTCAGGGCGGTCACCAGGTCGGCGGCGTCGGCCGCGACGCGTGAGGGGGCGGCGTTGTAGCGCTGCGCGATATCGCCGATGACGGTGTCGTCATCGGCGCCGGAGAACATCATCGACACCATCGACTCGGCAACCGCGTTGCCGAGTCGATGGAAGGTGCCGGTGCGTGGGTCGAACAGTAGGCCGAGGTCGGCACGGTATCTCAGCTGCTCGGTCAAGGCACGGGACAGGGTGGGGGGCATCGCGATCCTCCTTGAATCGGGGCGGTCAGACGGGTGAGAGGCGCGCGAACAATGTGGCGACGTCGTCGGCAACGCGCTCCGGCGACACCTTGTAGGTGTGGGCGAGCGACTGCGTGATCTGATCCAGGTCGAGACCCTGGTAGGCAAGTCGTACCGCTTGCACGGCAGTGGCGTTGACCAGCTTTTGGCAATGGTCGCGTTGCCAGTCGTGCAGGAGCTGCTTTCCCGGGTGATAGCGGTAGTGGCGCAGGATCCACTGCGGCGACCCGGTCGGGGCCTCGTCGATGGCCCGGTAGATCGCGCGGGCCTGGTCGATGTGGTCAGCGACCGACGGGCGTTCCAGCAGTCGCCGCGCATAGTCGCGCACAGCTGGGTCGTCGATGCCGATATGCCAGCCGCGCAGTTGCTGGAAGTAGGTCGACACCATCACATCCGCGAGTCCGAAGTCTCCGACGAGGAACGGGCCGCTCGAACGACGCAACAACCGGGACACGACGTCGCACAGCCACCGTGCCTGTTCGACCGCGCCGGGCGCAGGGGTGCCCGGAGTGACACGGAGCGAACGTGCGTAGGACGCGCCCTCGCGCAGGTAAGGCAGGTCGTGACTCGCCCAGGCGCAGATAGAGCGAACCATGGCCCGGTGGCGTCGCGTGGCGCCCATGAGCCTGACGCCGGATTGTGGTGCGATCTCGTCGAGGTATTCGGCGATCGAGACCACGTCTGTGGCAACGGCTTTGGTCTCGGTGTCGGTCAGGATCGGGACACGAGGTAGCAGCGACAACGCGGAGTTATCCAGAATGCCTTCGATGTCGGCTTCGGCGAGATCGTCGGCATCGCACGCACAGCCGATACCGAGGGTGTCACGAGAACCGTGTAAGTCCGAAGCTAGTTCGGTACTAAATCTATTCTAGCACAATGGAATTCGGTTC
>NZ_LZML01000015.1:0-9589 GCF_001665695.1 Nocardia sp. 852002-51101_SCH5132738
CCCCCCCCCCCCCCCCCCCCCCCCCCCCCCCCCCCCCCCCCCCCCCCCCCCCCCCCCCCCCCCCCCCCCCCGCCGCCGCCCCGCGGGCGGCCCCGCCCCGGACCCCCGTGACGGTGCGCGTCACGGGCGGGCGTGGCCCGGAGGGAAGACCGCCAGGTGTCCGCCTGTTCCCTCCCGGGCCACGTTCATGCACTCACCCGTGCCCACTCTGGTCCCGCGGGGGTGAGCTGGCCCTGCCACCACCCGACCCGGGGCGGAAACCGCAACTCAGACGCGGTGAACGAGTAGTCGAGCGTGTCTCCCGTCCTGGGGTTGGTCATGCGGGCGCCGTAGATGAAGTCGGCGGTGGCGGGGCGCGTGGTCCACAACGTCTCCCATTCCGGCACACGGCTGCAGACCTCGAGCAGCCGCTCGCGCTCACCGTCGGGCATCACGCACTCGATCAGTGGCGCGGCACCCCAGATCAGGCCGTGGGCGATCGTGCGCCAGTCCTGCCCGAGTAGCTGCCGCGTCCACGGGTCAGCGACCAGCCACTCGTAGATGCTCACCCCGGCGCGCAAATGCATCAACGACTCACACGCCTGGTTGGCGGCCACGATGCGGCCCATGACCGTGTTGAGGATGAACACCGGCACCGTGATCGCCTCGATAGCGCGAAGCTCCAGATCACAGGGTGCACTGTCGTCGGACCGCAGCCGTCCCTCCCGCGCCGACAGAAGAAGGCGGACGTTGTTGTCCTGGACTTCCAAGGCTGCCAACACTTTTCGAATGTTGTCGTCGACAAGCGGACGCCTCTCGAGTTCTATCTTCTTGATCGTGTCCGCCGCCAGCCCGACCTGCTGGCCCAGCTGGAGCCGGTCCAATCCCAGTTGCTTCCTGCGCTTTTCGATGAACGCACCGAGGTTCCTGAATCTCGCCGGTATTGTCATGGGCTTCCCTCCCCACCGATCGTGTGGTGCCACCGGGCACAAGTTGTCCCCGCTGCAACCGTTGACCCCCTGCACTGTGCCCACAATGCTAGAGCTAGATCGCAAGCGCATACAGGCCGCAACCACACAATCCGGTGTGACTCCGGTCATGAATACACAGGGGTATATGCGTTTCGGCTGCCACAGCGTCGAGGCATGCCGTCGTGCAACGAATTTGGTTCGAAAGCGCCTACGGCGCAATGCGGGAGGGAATTGAATGATGAGTCCAGAGCGCCGGGAGTTGTTGTCATCCGACCTCGACCGAGGCTATAGGGTCGCGTCGCAGGTCAGCGATGCCGCTCATCTCATCCAGACCTACGCAGACACCGCCGACGACCTCGAATTGGCGGCATTCGTCCGGCAATTCGCCCTGCAGCTGCGCACCGAATGCATGCTCCGCGATCGCGCCGAATTACTCGCCGCCAAGAAACCACCCACGTCATGGGCAGAATTCAGCGCTCGCCACCGCACCGACACCAACGAGCGTCGTTGAAACACCAGTGATCGGTCACGGTCGAATGCGCGCGAACGCTATGAGAATTCATATGTCAGATCCGGTCGAGACGGTGTCGGGGAGAGACGGAGACAGGCGGGTGAACCGAGTACGCGGCCACACAGACGGCAGACACCCGCCCCGACGTACCCGACGCGCCCGCGCAGCGGCGCGGGTGGACATGCCGGACCTGCACCTCTGGCTGGATCAGTTACGCCAGGAGCGTGGCTGGTCACGCGAGATCGCCGCCGCTCGCGCCCGGATCAGCACGGCCTACCTGTTCAAGATCGAACACGGGCGGTCCGTTCCCACCATCGACACCCTGGCCAGGATCGTACGGGGCTACGACCTCGATCCCGCCCAGCGTCGCCACACCTACGACTTGTGGAACCCGCCCCAGCGCCTTCCGGCCGACGACGAACTCCGGCACCAGATCGCAACACCCGAAGTCAACGCCCACCTCGCCTATCTGGATGCCTCCCACATCATCTGCGCCTACACCACTCCCCTGTCGACCGTACTCACCGCCAGCGACCGGCTCTATGACGCGCTGCCCGGCATCCGTCAGGCCGCCAACAACATCGTCCTGTGGTTCTTCCAGCCAGCCGCGCGTGAACTCGTCGTCGACTGGGATGACGAAGCACCTCACGTCGTCGCCGCGCTTCGCGCAGCCATCGGCCCCTACCGCCGCAGCCACCACGCCCGCGCCCTGCTGCACACCCTGGCCGCCAACCCGCACTTCGCCGAACTCTGGACGACACACCCCACCACAGTCAGCTATGGCCGCCCGCCCGGCAAACCGGTCCTATTGCGGCACAGCCGTTCTCGCGGTCCGGTCGCTATCTCATTGCAGATCAGCGAATTCCACAGCCCGCACGCCATCCTCGTCGCCTACGCCATCAGCAAAGCCAGCGCGGAATGCAGATAACCGTCAGTGTCACAACACTTTCCAAGGCAGAACACCATGCGCGTTTTCATGACCGGAATAGCTCACACCACCGGCGACCCGCGGCCCATCACAGATATCGAACCCATTTCCGCCGAGCCAGGACTGGTCGATGCCCTACATGAGGTCGGCCTCGCCACCTACCGGCACGCTCGCGACTCGCCCATCGACATGGCCGCCGTCTGTATTGCGGAAACGCTCGACCACGCGCGGACGCCGGCGTCCGGGGTCGACATCCTCATGCTCGCCTCCTCCACCATCGGGTTCGGCCAGATCGAAAATACCGAACTCCTGCAACTGAGTGAGCGTTTCGGCCTCAGCCACGCCACACCGATCGGGGTCTCGGCCGCCGAATGCGCCAACTTCGGCACCGCCCTGCACCTGGCCCGCACCCTCGTCGCTTCCGGCGAGGCCCGCACCGTGCTGCTGGTGACCACCGACGCCTGCACCACACCCGAACAGCGCCTGCTCCGTCAAGTCAACTCCGTCGTCAGCGACGGCGCCGCATCCTGCCTCGTCACCACCGAACCCGCGCGCATCGAAATCCTTACCACCGTCACCGCCACCAATCAGCTCATTCGCGCCGCCACCAACCCCGACGCCATCGCCGCGCTCACCCGCCGCACCCTGATCGGCCTCGTCGACGACGCGCTGCGACGCGCGAACATCGACCGCGACCAGATCCGGCAGGTGATCACCAACAACATCAACACCGAAGCGCTACGGTTCATGACCTTGTCGGCCGGCCTCGACCACAATCTCTGTTACGCCGATAATGTCGCAGACTTCGCTCACGTGCACTCCGCCGACAATCTGCTGAACTTACAAAGCTATCTCGAAGACGGGGCCGCACCGGACCAGATCGTCCTCACCATCAGTCACGCCTTCGGCACCTGGGCACTGGCTCCCCTCCGGATCCGGTGACGACCAGTACGACCGTCTGCACCGTGAGCCCTCTACAGGAGCGGCCGATCGCATCCGAGGTCAGTCGCCTCCACCCGGCGCTGGTGCTGGGTAGCCTATTTCCAATCCGGCGGTCGGATCTGGTCGGGATCGATGTCTCGCAATCCACGCCACGACGGATGCCGCAGTATCCCCGCGTGAGTCCACTCGGTGAAGGCCACTACTCCGACCAACCGAGGATGCACCCACTTCGCCTCCGGCGCGGCAGCGCTGTTCACGACCGGGGGCGTATCCCGTTGGAGTGCAGTCAGTCTCGTAGCCAGATCAGCGAGACTGGCGCGAGTGAACCCGGTTCCGACGTTGCCCGCCCAGATGAGATTCCCATCATGGTCGGGTACGGCCACCAGTAGCGAACCGATCCGGCCGAAGCGGCTTCCGGCCCCGGGCCGCCACCCGACCACGATCACCTCCGATACGCGCAGATTTTTGATCTTGGTCCAGGATGGACTGCGGCGGCCTGGCAGGTAGCGGCCATCCAGACGCTTGGCGATCAAGCCCTCCAAACCGAGCGCTTGCGAGCGCGCCAGCAAGTCCGGGCCCCGGCCGCTCAAGCGAGGCGATATCTGCCACCGCGGCCCCGGCAAGGCCAACTGCTCGAGCAGTTGACGACGCCGCACGTAAGGCAGCTCGATCAGCGTCCGGTCACCGACATGCAACAAGTCGAACGCCACGAAGGTCACGGGCGCCGCCACGGCCATCTCGGCGATCGCGCCAGCGCCGCGCCGATGCATGCGGGGCTGCAGCGCCTCGAACGATGGCACCCCTTCGACGAACGCGACGATCTCGCCGTCGAGTACGAACGGCGGCTGGCCCGCCAAATCGGCCAGCTCGGGCCATGCTGCGGTGATGTCGTTGCCGTTCCGCGAGACAAGCTCCACGCGGTCGGTGACATAACCGCCCGCCCGGATGCCGTCATATTTGATCTCGAAAGCCCAGCCCTCATCGTCGCTGGGCAACTCTCCAGGAGCCGCCAGCATTGCCGCGTATCGCGGCAGCCTGATCACCGTTGCGTCGCCGCCATCAGAGGCTCCCTTTAACCACAAACGACCTACCAGCAAACGTACAGCATCAAATCGAACGGCCGCCGGAGTGCGCCACACCTCGTACCCGCCTCGGGGCCGCCAGATCGAGGCTTGAACAGCGAAGCCTTCTGCAGTGGCGCGCCTTTGGGCAGCGAACGCAACGGGCCTACTTCGTGAGGGTGGGACGGTCAGGGGTCCGGCGAGCGGGCAGATGAGTTATGTGGGGTTTTGGTCGGTGTCGACGAATTCGAGGTCGGCTTCGCGTTCCCATGTCCAGTGGTTGCCTGGCCACCACACAACGACCCAATCCGTCCCGCCGGTAGGTGGGGTTTTCGACCAGATCTGAACGAGTTCGCCGGAGGCGTGGTCGAAGTCGGTGCGGACCACCGCGGCATGCCCGGCAGGGGCGACATAGCCGATCCGGTCACCGGCGGCCAGGCCGGCGCGCGACTTCAACCGGATCCGGGTGCGCGGCGCAACGGGCATCGGTTGAGCTTGTCATCCACTCCTGCGCCAAGGCTTGGGCGGGATAGCCGAGGGTATCGGCGAAGTATTCGCGGTAGTTGATCGCATCGAGCGGTGGGGCAACAACGACGGCGGCCCCGCGACCGCGACAAAGCACACCGGCACGGTCCCCCGTCGGCTTCGCCTCCATGGGGGCCACCACGCTGCGTCGCCCCTGGGTGATCTGGCCGGCCGAAGCGCCCCGACTCGCTAACGACAACGTACCGTGATGTGATCGCCCTTGTGCCCCAAAGTTTTCACGGCGACAAACTCCACCGCATTCGTTGTCTGCTGAGCTCGTCGCCTCTGCCGACCTCATGGCAGGTGGAGCGTGATGATGCGCGATGATGTTCTTGGGACGCGCTGGCTGCTGCAGACTGTGCGCCGCCTGTACGGATGGCGCGCACCGCACGGGCTCGCGCTGGGCGTCCAACATTCGATCGTCGAGTGAACCTCGTAAGGAGCCTTGGTGAGCACCCTCGGTAGTTTCATCTGGTCAATCGCCGACCAACTTCGGGGCCCCTACCGCCCCAACCAATACGGAAACGTGATCCTCCCGCTCACGATCCTGCGCCGACTCGACTGCATCCTTGAGCCCGACCGAGAGACAGTGCGCGCGCTGGCGACAAAGTACGACAACCCGCACCGGCTCAAGATCGAAGTCAAGAAGGCGACTGGCCGACCGTTCTACAACACCTCGAACTACTCCTTCGCCAACCTCCTCCAAGACGCCGACGGGCTGGCGGACAACCTGGCCGACTACATCGACCGGTTCTCACCCGATGTCGACGTGTTCGAGTACTTCGACTTCAAAAAGGAAATCCTTGCCCTGGAGAAGGCGGAGCTGCTGCGAGAGGTCGTCACGTCGTTCAAGGGTGTCGATCTTCATCCGGACGTCGTCTCCAACGCGGACATGGGTGATGCGTTCGAGTACATCATCCGCAAATTCAACGAGGCAGCAAACGAGACCTCCGGTGACCACTACACCCCGCGGGACGCAATCCGGCTGCTGGTCGACCTGCTCTTCGCCGAGAAAGACGCCGACCTGACCGAGGCCGGCATCGTCCGCACGCTCTACGACCCCACCGCGGGCACCGGCGGCATGCTCGCCCTGGCCGAGGAGCACCTGCTCGCGCAGAACCCCGACGCGAAACTGAGCCTGTACGGGCAGGAGTACAACCCGCAGTCATACGCGATCTGCAAGTCCGACCTGCTGGCCAAGGGCCAAGACGCGACCAACATCGCCTTCGGCAACACCCTGACCGATGACGCGTTCAGGGGCCGCCAGTTCGACTTCTGCATGTCCAATCCGCCCTACGGCGTCGACTGGAAGCAGTACGCGAAGCCGGTCACGAAAGAGCGCGATGAAGCGGGCCCCTACGGCAGATTCGCGCCCGGCCTCCCGGCGACCTCCGACGGACAGATGCTCTTCCTGCTCCATCTGGCTCACAAGATGCGCGCGCCGGAGGACGGCGGCGGCCGGGCCGGGATCGTGATGAACGGTTCGCCGCTCTTCAATGGCGCCGCCGAGTCCGGCCCCTCCAACATCCGCAGGTGGCTGCTGGAAAACGATCTGGTCGAGGCGATCATCGCGCTACCGACCAACATGTTCTTCAACACCGGCATTGCCACCTATATCTGGATCCTCGACAACACCAAGCACCCCGACCGCAAGGGTCTCGTCCAGCTCATCGACGGCTCATCGTTCTGGACCAAGATGCGCAAGAACCTCGGCGCGAAGAACCGCGAACTCAGCTCCGCGGACCGCGCCGAGGTGCTCAAGTTGTACAGCGAATTCACCGATGCCGACCCGGACTACTCCAAGGTGCTCCGCAACGATGAGTTCGGCTACTGGACCATCACCGTCGAACGTCCACTGCTGGACGAGGACGGAAAGCCGGTCGTGGACCGCAAGGGCAAGCTCAAGGCAGATTCGAAGAAACGCGACACCGAGAACGTCCCCTTCACCTACGGCGGCTCGACCGCCGGCGCGGCCAGCAAAGTTGAGGTCATCCAGGCGTACATCGACGCCGAGGTGAAGCCGCACGTTCCCGATGCCTGGATCGACTGGTCCAAGGTCAAGACAGGCTACGAGATCCCCTTCACCCGCCACTTCTACAAATACGTCCCGCCCCGCCCCCTCGCTGAGATCGATGCCGACCTGGAGAAGCAGGTCGCCAAGATCATCGACCTGCTGCGCGAGGTCGAGAAATGACGGTCACACTCAACCCGTTTGACAACGATCAGACCGAGCGAGTGCCGATCGGCATCGCCTACTCCGTAACGCTGGGCAAGATGCTCGACGCCGGTAAAACTGTCGATGACTCGCACACGATTCTCCCCTACATTCGAGCTGCGAACATCCAGGACGACGGTTTACGACTGGCTGACATCAACGAGATGCCCTTCTCGGAAAGCGAAGCAGCCCGTCTCGATTTACGCCGTGGTGATCTGCTAGTTGTCGAAGGTGGGGCCGTTGGAACAACTACGGTCCTTGACCACGACATGCCGGGCTGGTCATTCCAAAAGACAGTGAACCGAGTGCGCCCAATCGGCGCCTGGTCCACGCGGTATCTCGCTTATGTGCTTCGCGCTTACCGTGACGCTGGCATCATTGACCTGGTCTGCAACGGATCAACGATTCCGCATCTCACCGCCGAAAAGCTCAGGGCCCTTCGCATCCCATTCGCAAACCCTGACGAGCAACGCGCCATCGCCGACTACCTTGACCGCGAAACTGCCCGCATCGACAGGCTTATCGAGGAGCAGCAGCGCCTGATCGAGATGCTTCGCGAACGGCGGGAATCGGAGATCGCCGCGGAATTCGCCGAGGCTGCCAAGACCCCGCTACGGCAGGTGATCGAGTACGCGCAGACAGGTCCTTTCGGGACGCAACTGTCTGCTGACGAATATGTCGTCGGCGGCGTGCCTGTAATCAACCCGACCCACATTCAGCGAGGAGTCATCGTCCCGGATGACTCTACAACGGTGACGCCGGAGAAGGCAGAAGACCTCGCGCGGTACAGACTTGCAGTAGGCGACATCGTGCTTGGACGTAAGGGCGAGGTCGATAAATCTGCGCTGGTGGACAAACGAAGCGCGGGCTACGTCTGCGGGTCGGACACTATGGCCCTGCGACTAAGCTCAGGGACAGTGCCGGATTATCTGTGGTGGTTTCTCCAGTCGCCAGAGGCCCATAGTCAACTTGAGTACTGGTCGGTCGGGGCGACCGTGAGCGGACTCAACCAGACAACGATCCGAAAAGTGCGTCTACCTCTCCCAGATGTGCAAGAGCAGCGACGAATCGCCAGCGATCTATACGAGAAGACCGCAAAGATCGACAGGCTCATTGTCGAGACAGTGCACTTCATCGAACTCTCCAAGGAGCGGCGATCGGCGCTAATCACGGCGGCGGTGACTGGGCAGATCGACGTACGGGAGATGCGGTGAGGGCCAGTCACAACGAGGTCGTCTTCGAATCCGAGATCTGCGCCTACCTGGCCGACCACGGGTGGCTCTATTCGGCGGACAGCACCGGCTACGACCGGGAGCGGGCGCTCTTTCCCGAGGACCTGTTCGCCTGGCTGAACGCGACGCAGCAGGCGGCATATGAGAAAGCGTTGAAGGCAGCAGGATCGGAGACGAAGTTCCTCGATGTGCTGACCACGGCGCTCGACAAGCCCCTCGAGCACGGCGGTGGGACGCTGAACATCCTGCGCAGCGGGGTGCAGTACATCGGCGGTGGCCGGTTGAAGATGGCGCAGTTTCGCCCCGAGACCAGCCTGAACGCGACCAGCAACGAGCAGTACGCGGCGATGCGGGTGCGGGTGATGCGGCAGGTGCATTTCTCCACCGCCGATCGGCGCAGCATCGATCTGGTCTTTTTCATCAATGGGCTCCCGGTCGCCACCGTCGAGTTGAAGACCGATTTCACCCAGTCTCTCGATGAGGCGATCAACCAGTACCGCAAGGACCGGCATCCGCTGACCAATGGGCGGCCGGAGCCGCTGTTGTCGTTCGGGCATCGGGCGCTGGTTCACTTCGCGGTCTCCAACGACCTGGCCGCGATGACCACCCGGCTTGAGGGCGAGAAGACGCATTTCCTACCGTTCAACACCGGTCACGATGGTGGCGCGGGCAACCCTCCCGGTGCCGAAGGGAAGTCGGCGACGGCGTACCTGTGGGAGCGGGTCTGGGAGAAGCACGCGTGGCTCAACATCATCGGCCGGCTGATGATCGTGGAGACCAAGCAGGAGTGGGATGTCGCGACCGGGACGTCGGTGCGGCGTACGAGCATGCTGTTCCCGCGGTTTCACCAGTGGGAGGCCGTGACGAACATTGTGGCCGCGGTAGCCGAGGAGGGGGTGGGGCAGCGCTATCTGATCGAGCACTCAGCGGGCTCGGGGAAGACGAACACCATCGCCTGGACCGCGCACCGGTTAGCGCGGCTGCACGTTGACGACGAGAAGGTCTTCGATTCGGTGATCGTGGTCGTGGACCGCACCGTGCTCGACGGGCAGCTGCAGGATGCGATACGGCAGATCGACGGGTCGGGCAAGATCGTTGCGACTATTAGCCCGGAGGACGTCCGGAAGGCGGGTGCGAAGTCGAAATCGGGGCTGCTGGCGACCGCGTTGAAGAACGGGGAGCTGATCATCGCGGTGACGGTGCAGACGTTCCCGTTCGCGCTCGA
>NZ_LZML01000016.1:0-1991 GCF_001665695.1 Nocardia sp. 852002-51101_SCH5132738
CATTCGAAGGCCGGATCAACCCGACCGGAAACTAACCCCTACCGGGGTCAGATCCACCGGTAATCCGACACTCCCGGTGGTTCATCCGGGCGAAGGTGACCATTTGTTCCGCGGCTGCGGGCATTTCGGCGATTTCCTGGTGCACGGCCGCTGCGGCGGTCCGAAACGGTGTGTCGTTGAGCAGCCGGTGGGTTGTGGCTGCGACGGTTGCGGCGGTGACCGTTTCCGGGGTGAGGCACAGTGCCGCGCCGGTCCGGACCGCGGCGACGGCGTTGAGGAAGTTGTCGGCGGCTTGCGGCAGGATCAGCTGGGGCAGGGCGTGGGCGAAGGCGGCGAACATCGTTCCCGCGCCGCCGTGGTGGATGACGGCGCGGCATCCGGGTAGCAGTGCTTCGTACGGGATGTATTCGGCGAGGTGGACGTCGAGGAAGTATCCACCGAGTGCGGCACGGTCGGCGAGCATGGTCGCGAACACGAGGGTCGCCAGGATCGCGATCGAGGCGAAGCGGACCGGTAGATCCATGGTGGCCGCGAATCCCGGTGCGCGGCGGCGCACCCCCATCCCGATCAGTACGGGGACGAGCACGATCACGACGACCTGCACGGTCTTGCCGAATTGCAGGCCCAACTCCCCGGTCTGGTCGTGGGCGAAGCGGTCGATCGCCAGATTGGTGACCAGGGGGACAGTCACCAAGCACAGCAGTGAATTGACCGCGGTCAGGGTGACATTGAGCGCCACGTCGCCCCGGAACAGGTGGCTGAACAGGTTCGCGGTGGCGCCGCCGGGGGAGGCGGCCAGCAGCATCATGCCCACCGCGAGCAACGGTGCCAGGTCGAACAGCTCCACCAGGGCGAACGCCACCAGTGGCAGCACGATCACCTGACAGGTCAAGGCGACCGCGACCGCTTTCGGTGCGCGGGTGACGCGGGTGAAGTCGGCGACGGTGAGTGAGAGACCGAGCCCGAACATGATCACGGCGAGGGCCGGGGGTAGCGCCGTGGAGACGAAGGAGGAGTTCATGGACCGCCGATCATCGAGAAGTGATGGAAGAAGGGTCAGCCCGGTCGCGGGCCGGTGTCGGTTACCGATTCCCCGAGGCGGCGGTGAGAGGTCGGTGCATGAATCTCACGTGGGATTCGAATCCCGGCAGGCGCGCTTCGGCATTGTCGAAGATCGGGATATCGGTGAATCCCAGTGAGAGATAGAGGTTTTGCGCGGCGGTCATGAACTGCGCGGTTTCCAGCCGGGCGGTCCGGAATCCGAGCGCTGTCACGTGCCCGAGCAAATCCGGCAGCTTGTTATGGAAGGCGCGGTGGTGGCAGGCGACGCAGCGTTGCGGTCGTCGAATTCCACACCGCGCGCTGCCATTTCGTCGACCACCCACACATAGTCGTGCAGGGGCGGTTGAATGACCCGGCAGGCCGGCTCGGTGGTGCGGCCAGCGTCACGACGTCGAAGTCGTTCATGCGGTTCACCGTTGAGGGTTGTGGCGGTCGCTCAGCTCTCGCAGCTCACCTGTTCTAGTACTCCAGCCGGACTTCGTAGACAACGATTCTGCTGTTCAGGGTGCCGGGAGTTGGGCGGCCACCGCGTGATCAGGTTGTGTTTGTGTGGGACACAACTGAATTGGCGGTGGCCGTGTTCGACAGCGTAGCCGCCCCACGGTGGCGGCGACAGTTCGACGAGTTCACCGGCGCGATCGGGTCACGGTTCGCGCGAGCCGAGACCCGTGCGACTGCCGGGCGGATGCTGACCGGGCTGATATCGGAGCTGCCGGCCAAGAACTGCTGGACACTGGCCGAGTATGCCGGTGATCGCTCGCCGGATGCGATGCAGCACCTGCTCGCGTCCGCGGTCCTCGACGAGGACGGGTTGCGAGATGACCTGCGCGACTACGTGGTCGGGCATTTGGGCGAGGTCGACGCGACACTGGTGGTCGATGAGACCGGCGACCTGAAGAAGGGTGTGCACACGGTCGGGGTCCAGCGTC
>NZ_LZML01000017.1:0-14111 GCF_001665695.1 Nocardia sp. 852002-51101_SCH5132738
TCTGGCGCAAGACCGCCGAAGAGATCCTCGACTCCCTCGCACGATATCTGCAACGGATTTCAGGCGCAGAACACTAGTTTTGGTGTGTTCTTCCGTTGCGTGCGCTATCGCGTCGGCTGCCCCAGCAGAACCGTTCGTTCGGTCGGTGGCTCATACATAACCGACTGTGGCCGCCGGGCGTCAACCGGAAACGCCGCATGTCAGGGAGTATCGAGATGAAAGCGCTTGTGTACGACGGGCCGCGTCAGGTTCATGTCAAGGATGTGCCCGATGCGAGGATTGAGCAGCCGACCGATGTGCTGGTAAAGATCACCAGCACCAACATTTGCGGGTCGGATCTACACATGTACGAGGGCCGCACCGATCTGGAACCCGGGATGGTTCTCGGTCACGAGAATCTGGGGATCGTCGCCGAGGTGGGCAATGCGGTGGTAAAGGTCACCACCGGGGACCGGGTGTGCCTGCCGTTCAACATCGGTTGCGGTTTCTGCCGAAACTGCGAGGAAGGGTTGACCGCGTTCTGCCTGACGGTGCATCCGGATCCGAAGATGGCGGGCGCCGCGTATGGTTTCGCCGGGATGGGACCGTTCTGGGGCGGGCAGGCCGAGTATTTGCGGGTGCCCTTCGGCGACTTCAACTGTCTGCGGCTGCCCGAGGATGCCGAGGACAAGGAAAC
The DNA here is from genome assembly GCF_001665695.1 of Nocardia sp. 852002-51101_SCH5132738. Taxonomy (NCBI): domain Bacteria; kingdom Bacillati; phylum Actinomycetota; class Actinomycetes; order Mycobacteriales; family Nocardiaceae; genus Nocardia; species Nocardia sp. 852002-51101_SCH5132738. Next base: position 677 of record NZ_LZML01000017.1, read on the forward strand.
CGACTACGTGATGCTGTCGGACATTTTCCCGACCGGTTGGCACTGCACCCGCCTGGCCGACATGCAGCCCGGCGATTCGATGGTCATCTACGGGGCCGGCCCGGTCGGCTTGATGGCGGCATACTCGGCGATGATTCAGGGCGCGAGCAAGGTAATGATCGTCGACCGTCACCCCGACCGGCTGCGCCTGGCCGAGCAGATCGGCGTCATACCGATCGACGACTCGAAGGGCGACCCGGTCGAGCAGGTGCTGGAGCAGACCAACGGGCGCGGCGCCGACAAGGGTTGTGAGTGCGTCGGCTACCAGGCCCACGACCCGCAGGGACATGAGGATTCGGCGATGACCATGAACCGGCTGGTCGATTCGGTACGGTTCACCGGGCACATCGGCGTGGTGGGCATCTTCTTGCCGCAAGACCCCAACGCGCCCGACAAGCTGGAGAAGAAGGGCAGAATCGCCTTCGACATGGGCAAGTTCTGGTTCAAGGGTCAAAAGGCCGGAACCGGGCAGGCCAACGTCAAGCACTACAACCGCCAGCTTCGTGACCTCATCCATGAAGGCCGGGCCAAACCGTCGTGGATCGTCTCTCACGAACTCCCGCTGGCTGAGGCCGAATCCGGCTACCAGCATTTCGATGCCCGCGACGACGGATGGACCAAGGTCGTCATGCATCCGTGAGGCGGCCCGGACCGAGAGGAGCGCAACGATGGCAAATGCACTGCAGGGCAAGCACATCGCGAGTCCGGCTGCCCACGGGATCGAAAGAGCCGAATTCGACCGACCCCACGCCGTATCCGATGCCGCGGTCGATGTCTACGATGCCTTGCTGCTGCGGGGTGGCGCGGTGAACCAGGACAAGCTGCGAATCGCGGAAGCAGCGGTGTCGTTCGTGCGCCACTTCGTCGGCTCTCGACAGCCGATCGGGGCAGGCGAAACGCTCACCCCATGCCCGAGTCTGCGGGCCGACCTGCGCAACGCCGGGGCCGACGTCGCCGACGAGGAGGTCATGATCTGCGACAGCCTGATCTCGCGCAGGTCGCCCGATGACCTCTCCACGGTCAGTCAGGCCATCGAGCAGTTCGCGAAGACGGGGACAGGTGCGTCATGACAATCAATCAGACCTCAGTGTCCCTCGATGATGCGCAGCGGGTGATTGCCGCCGGGCAGGCCAAAGCCGCCGAGATCGAGTCGCCGTCGAATATTGCGGTGGTCGATGCCGGCGGCAACCTCGTAGCCCATGTGCGGATGGACGGTGCATGGATCGCCAGCATCGATATCTCGATCAACAAGGCATTCACCGCCCGAGCGCTGGATATCTCGACCGAGGACCTCGCGGCCGATGCGGGTCCGGGCGAGCAGTTCTACGGGATACATACCTCAAACGGTGGACGCATCATGATCTTCGCCGGCGGTGTGCCGCTGCGGCGCAACGGCCAGGTCGTCGGGGCCGTCGGCGTCAGCGGCGGCACCGGAGAGCAGGACAAGGCTGTCGCCGAGGCAGCCTCAACGGCGATGTGAGCGGGGCTGCCTGCACCGAGAGGTGACAAACCAACCTGCCCCACCGGCGGTTGGGTTCCAACTCCAGTTGCTAACCGACAGCTTTACCGAAAGGCTGTCCCGCGTGCTACGCGCTTATCCCGCCGAGTTCCGTACCCGAGCGATCGCTCTGGTCCGGACGGGCAAACCCGCTAAGCAGACCGCGATTGAACTCGGCATCCACCCCGGTGACCTTGTCGAAAAGGTTGCGCCAGGACGACATAAATCGCGGACTGCGGCCGGGCAACCCTGCGCGAAGTCGGCAGAATTGCGTGCTGGCCGCCGCCGGATCCGCGAGCTGGAAACTGAGATCACGATCATCCGCCACGCCGCGAAGTTCCTCGGGGAGGACATCTCTGGCCCAAATGCGGTTCTACCCAGTGATCGACGGCCTCGTCGCCGCCGGGGCACCGGTAGCCTGATGCTGTCGAGTGCTGGGGGTGGCCCGGCAGCACTACTACCAAGGCCAGCGGCACCCGACTACGCCGACGCAGTTGCGGCGCCAATGGTTGACCGGGCTGATCCGCGAGATCCACGTCGCGTTCCGAGGAGCCTACGGCTACGGGGACGAAATTGGTCCGTTCATCGATGGTGAACCGGCCAGGAACTCCGCCCGTGTCGCGCAGACCGTTGATCGTTGCAGCTGTCAGCCGCGCATCATCTTTTGCGAATGCATCAAAGATGCTCGGTTGCAACGAGTTACCGTAAACACACATCGTGGCATCGTTGAAAATTGTTGGGAGTAAACCTATGTTAGATCGTGTCGAACACATGGGTTAGGTAAATCTGCCGCATCGGGGAATACGAGTCCCCCCTCGCGCACCGTTTCCGGTCACCGGTGCCACCTTCGGACTCCCACGCGTTCGAGCGCACTCGCCCACGCAGTGGACGACCAGTGACGCCCTCTCTGTCACCTGGGCACTTTCCGCAGAGATGCCGGATCTCGATGCCGCCGTTGGGAATTCCACGCCCTGTGTGCAGCCGCGGAGGTGCACTCGCCCTGCGCCCCACGGACCTTCCGCGACCGTGCCTGTTGTGGCCGCGCACAATGCCGACAACCTCGCCGAAACCGGCACAGTCAAGCTTCCCGGTTCGATCCGACGCCGCCCTCGCACCAGCTATTGTTCAGTTATCGATCCGTCCCGCATCGAGGCAGGAGTTGTCGTGCCGAAGCTGGAGATCAACAGGAAGTCCGAACTGTCGCGTGAAGAAGTGGCCGAGCGGCTCATCGCGATCGGGCAGGCGCTTGCCGGTGGCTCCGAGGTGAAGCTGGGATCCGGCGGGGACACGATCGACATCGTCGTCCCCGAGCGCGTCCATGTGGAGCTCGAAATCGAGGTCGACGGCGACGAGACCGAAATAGAAATCGAGATCAGCTGGCGTGACGAGGCTACCGGTGATTCGACGATTTGAACCCGGCATGCCTGCTGTTCGTGCTTGCTGAACAGGACGAAGCGTCGACGGGCAACGTTCTCGCCGAGGAGGACGACGGCGAGTTGCGGCAGGGAGCGCTATGAGCAAACTCGGACAGCGAGCCATCGTCTGCGGGGCGAGTATGACCGGGCTGCTCGCCGCCCGGGTGTTGTCGGACTTCTACGAGGTGGTCACGCTCGTCGAGCGGGATCCGCTGCCGGACGGTCCTGAGCAGCGGCGAGGTGTTCCCCAGGCACGGCATTTTCATGCTCTGCTGAGTAGGGGATCGAACGTCCTGGATCAGCTGTTTCCCGGCGTGCTCGACGAACTCGTCGCCGCAGGCGCGAAAGTCCTGCCCAATGAGCCATCGCGGGTATATGTCCGGTTGGGCCGGCATGAGCTCGACGTCGCGGACAAGTTTGCCGACCCGGCATCGCTGGTCGTCTATCAACCCAGCCGACCATTCTTGGATTCCCATGTCAGGCGGCGAGTCCGCGCCATCGAGAACGTGAGAATTCTGGACAGCCATGCTGTCGTCGAGCCCACGACCGACCGCGACCGTCGGGTTACGGGCGCCCGGGTGGTCAACCGCTACACGGGTGAGGAATCCGTGCTGGATGCCGACTTGGTGGTCGATGCGATGGGCCGCTCGGGGCATACGCCGGCGTTCCTCGGCAATCTCGGCTGCGAGCGACCGATCGAGCAGAGCTACCCGGTGCATCTGAACTATGCCAGCCAATTTCTGCGGGTCCCCGCAGGCACGATCGGCGAGAAACTGGGTTTCTCGGTCAGTCCGCTGCCCGAACGACCGGCCGGAGTGGTGGCTGTGGCCTACGAGGGCGACACCTGGATCCTGACCTTGTTCGGCGTAGGCGGGTACAAACTCCCCCGTGACCTGTCCGGCGTAATCGAATGTGCCGCGCAATTCGCGCCACCCACTCTGATCGACGCGCTGCGGTCCGCTGAGCCGCTCGGCGGGGTGTCTGCGCAGCATTACCCGGCCAGCACATGGCGACGCTATGACAAGATGCGTCGATTCCCCCCGGGGCTGCTGGTGATGGGCGATGCGATCTGCAGCTTCAACCCCGTATATATGCAGGGCATGACCATGGCCGCGCTGCAGGCCGTCGCGCTGCACGACTGCCTGGCCGATCGCGACGGAGATGTGAGCCGGCGATTCTTCAAAGCGACCGCCAAACAGATCGGCCCGGTGTGGCGGGGAAATCGGTTCACCGATTTCACCGTGTCCCAGGGAGGTGGTTGGCGTCGGGTGCCGAGACACTTGGTGAACTGGCCCATAGACAAGGCACAGGCCGCCGCCGCGAACGATCCGGCCGTCGCCGAAGCGGTCCTTCGAGTGATGCACTTCGTCGACCCGCCGGCCCGGCTCGCGCGGCCCTCGTTCCTGATGCGGCTGGTCGCAGCCAACCGCCGAGCCGGAATGGCCACATCCACCGATAACGGTTCCCGCAGCGCGGGGGTGAACGCTATGACCACGGAGACCTTCGACATCAACCGCATGCCGCGCGGCGGACCGGATGCGTCGTGGCTGGACCGGCGGTTGGAAACCGATCGTCTGGAGTACCTCGACCGCGACGACGTCGATGATCGCAAGCGCAAGATAATTCGTTCTCTGGACCGCGGCGAACGGTTTTTCGGGATACATCGCAAGCTCGCGCGCATCGTGCTCGACGAGGTCACCGACGTGCGCGAGCCCAAGATCCTGGAACTCGGCTCCGGCCACGGTGGGCTGTCGCGCGCGCTGCTGGAGATGCATCCCACCGCCGACGTCACGGTCACCGACATCGAACCCGCCTCTGTCGCTGCCATCGCCGCAGGTGATTTGGGCAGTCATCCGCGGGCCACTGTGCGCGAGATGGACGCGACCGCCATCGACGCGCCCGACGGGTACTACGACCTCGCCGTGTTCGTGCAGTCCCTCCACCATCTGCCACCACCGCTGGCTGTCCGGGTGTTCGCGGAAGGCACCCGCGCCGCCGCGAAACTGCTGATCATCGACTTGTCGCGTCCGCCTTCGTTACTGCACCTCGTCATGCTGGCGCCGGCGCTGCCGTTGGTGATCTTTCCGTACTGGCACGACGCGTTGATCAGCTCGTTGCGCGCCTACGGCCCGTCGGCGCTGCGCGCGTTGGCCCGGTACGCCGACCCGGCGATCACCCTCGAGTTGCGCAGGCAGGCAGCCGTTCTCCCCGGAAGCCCGCAGATCGCGGTGGCCAGTTCTGCCCGATGAACATTCGATTGAACCGATCGGCATCGGCGCTCGTGACCACGGCTATGGGTGCACTGTGCGCCATCGCAATCACCGCTACAGCCGGCATGAGATCTGGTTGCCGGAATTCGACGCTTCGAAGACCTACACGGAATTCGCCATCATGCTCAACTACGGTGTCCATCCGGAGGTGCTGGGGTCCTTAACCGCCGCTCAGAGGTCGATATGGGCTGCCCAGCAACTCCGGCCCGAAGTCCCTTACAACGTTGCCGTTTTCCTGGCGATCGATCACGATGTCGACGCCGAGAGGCTCATGATTGCGTGCGAATCGGCGGCAACGCGGTTCGGCACACCGTGCGCGCGGCTATCCCTCGACGACGGCGAACCGGTTTTCGTAGTCGATCGCTCGTTTCCGCGGACCATTCGCTGTATCGATCTGCGCGCCGAGCGCGACCCGGTATCCGCTGCGCGCGGCTGGATGGACAACGACTACCGCCGGCCGATCGATCTGGTCCGTGACCGACTCACCGAGTTTGCGCTGCTGCGCATCACCGACGATCTGTCGTATTTCTACCTGCGCACACACCACGTTCTCTTGGACGGGTACGGCGCCCACACCATGGTCCGGCACATCGCGGCCGTCTATTCGGGAGCAGCGCCCGAGACCGGCGAAGTCGACTTCTCCGAATTCGACCTGATCCGCAACGCGGATCAGAAGTATCAGCAGTCTTCGCGCAGTCGTGTCGATGCCGAGTACTGGAAAAACGTCGTGCGTGAACCTTCGGACATCACCGACCTGGGCGGCACGCGCAGGCCGGTGGCACCACGCCACCCGTTGGTTCGCGAACTGGTGTACACGCATCGATTCGAGGAGAACCGGCCTGTCCGACTCGATGTCGCAAGGGTTGTCGCGACAGTAGCGGTTTTCATCGCGAAAACCACAGGACAGCAAGATGTTTCGTTGTCTCTGCCGGTGTCGGCACGCACGACCGCGGCACTGAAAAAATGTACGGGCATGGTCTCGAACATGGTGCCGTTGCTCATTCGAGTCCATGACGGCGACACCATCGGCGCACTGACCGATCGGGTAGCCGAGTCCCTAGTCGGCGCGCTGCGGCACCAACAATTCCGGCGCTGGCCGGACCTGATCGCCCAGGCAACCCGACCCGACATGAACATCGAATTCGGCCCGGCGATCAACATTCTCGACTTCGCCACCCCGTTGCATTTCGGTTCTTCCGAAGTGACGTACAACGTATTGACCACCTATCCCATCCAAGACTGCGCAATCAACATCTATCCGCAATTGGGTGATGGCACGCCGCGAATTCAGTTCATGTGGAATCCGGATCGGTACGCCGCCGACGACATCGCCAGGCACATAACCCGTCTGGAAATGCTTTTCGACCGCCTCGTGGTGGCGGACTCGTCGGTGACGGTGGGAGAGGTGTCGTTGCTGGCCACCGGTGAGCGCGATCTGGTGCTGTCGGTGTGGTCCGGTGCCCGGGTGGCGGCGCCCGTCGGGTTGGCGCCGCAGTTGCTGGCGGCGGCGGTGGCGGCCGGCCCGGACGCGCCGGCAGTCGTCGACGGTGCCCGGGAGGTGTCGTATCGCGAGCTCGATCGGTGGTCGACGAGGGTAGCGCGGGTGCTGATCGAGGAGGGCGTGGGCCCGGAGCGCGCGGTGGGTGTGGCGATGGATCGCCGTGTGGAGTTGGTGGTGGCATGGTGGGCGGTGGTCAAGGCCGGCGGGGTGTATGTGCCGCTGGATCCCGCCCATCCGGCCGAGCGAATCACCACGGTTCTGGATGCGGTGGGGGCGGTGTGCGTCTTGACCTACGGGTCCGACACGGTAGCCGGGGCCGCGGCGCGTCCGATAGTGCGCATCGACGCTCCGGATGTGTCCGGGCGGTCCGCGGAGGCGATCACGGACGCCGATCGGCCGGCTGGGTTGAGGGTGGACAACACCGCGTATGCGATGTTCACCTCGGGATCCACCGGCGCCCCCAAGGGGGTCGCGGTCAGCCATGCCGGTCTGCTGGGGTTGGCCGCGGCGCAGCGGGCGGTGTTCGGGCTGGGCGCAGGTGCACGGATTTCGATGGTGGCCGCGCCGAGTTTCGATGCGTCGATCTTCGATATGTTGTGGGCAGCCGGGTCGGCCGCGGCGCTGGTGGTGGCACCACCGCACGTGTATGCCGGGGAGGCGTTGACCGCTTTCCTGCAGGACCAGCAGGTCAGCGCGGCGGTGTTCACCCCGACGGTGCTGTCGTCGCTGGATCGGGCCCGGCTGGACCGGGTGGGCACACTGGTCACGACCGGGGAGGCCTGCCCGGAGGAGTTGGTGGCCGCCTGGGCTCCGGGACGGCAGATGTTCAACGGCTACGGACCCACCGAGACCACCATCGGCGCCACCCTTGCGCCCCTGTCGTCGAGGCACCCGGTCAGCATCGGCACCCCGATTCCAGGGATATGCGCGCTCGTGCTCGACGCGCGGCTGAACCCGACCCCGGTCGGGGTGGTGGGCGAGCTGTATCTGGGCGGGCCCGCGCTGGCGCGCGGCTACGTGGGCCGGCCGGAGTTGACCTCGGAACGGTTCGTGGCAAACCCCTACGGGGACGCCGGGACGCGTGTGTATCGCACCGGTGACCTGGTGCGCTGGACCTCCACCGGCACCCTGATGTACGTGGGCCGCGCCGACACCCAGATCAAGCTGCGCGGGCAACGCATCGAACTCGCCGAAATCGAGAACACGCTGCTGGCCTGCCCCCAGGTCACCCAGGCCGCCGCGACCATGCAGCGGAGCAGCACCGGCGCCGACCTCATCGCCTACGTCACCCTCGATCACACCGCCACCGATCACGATGCCGACATCGTCGGACAGTGGCGGCATATGAACAACGAACTGTACGGCGCCGAGGTGGCGTCGTCGGAGTTCGGCATGGATTTCCGGGGCTGGAACAGCAGCTACACCGATGATCCGATTCCGCTCGAGGAGATGCTGGAGTGGCGTGCGGCCACGGTGGATCGGATCCTCGCGCTGCGGCCGCGGCGGGTGTTGGAGATCGGTGCGGGCTCCGGACTGGTGTTGTCACAGATCGCTCCGCGGTGTGAGCGCTATGTTGCCACCGACGTGTCAGCGGTGGCGATCGACAATCTCGCGCACTCGCTCGAGCAGTTGCGGATCCCGTGGCGTGACCGAGTCCAGCTGCTGACCCGTCCGGCTCACGTCACCGAGGCATTGCCGCGGGGCTACTTCGACACGATCATTCTCAACTCGGTCGTCCAGTACTTCCCCAATAAGGATTATCTGACCGAGGTGAGCGATGCCGCTCTGGATCTGCTGGCCCCAGGTGGGGCGATGTTCATCGGCGACGTCCGTAATCACACCCTGCAGGCAGCGTTTCACACGGCGGTCGCGCTGGCCCGCACCGCCACCACCGACGCCGCCGAGATCCGCCGGCAAGTCCGGCTCGCCGTGCTCAGCGAACCCGAATTGCTGCTGGCCCCCGAGTTCTTCACCGGCTGGGCCGCCGGTCGTCCGTCGGTGGCCGGAATCGATATACAGGTCGAACGCGGATCGGCCGACAACGAACTCAACAGGTACCGGTACGACGTCATCGTCCACAAAACGCCCACTCCGGTCCGCTCACTGGCAACAGCACCCTCTTGGGCATGGACCCGATTCGCAGGGCTGCGCGGACTGCACACCGAGCTGATCTCCCGACATCCCGCCACCGTGCGCATTACCGGCATCCCCCGTACCGGACTGATCACCGATGTCCGCATCGAACACGCCCTTGCAGGCGGGCTACCCCTGGCCGACGCACTCGCCCGGGCCGCCGCGACTTCCGACACCACTACACCCGAACAGCTGCACCGCTTGGGCGAAACCACCGGATACCACGTTGCCGTCACCTGGGGCGCCCAGCCCGGCACCCTCGATGCCGTTTTCCTCACCCCCACCGACCCCGACCGCCGGCACGCCCCGCCGCTGACCGAGGTCTACCTGCCCACCACCGGAGACCATCGAATCACCACCCACGCCAATAACCCCCACACCAACACCGAGATCAACGCCGTCCGGCAGCGGTTGAGCGCGTGGTTGCCCGAGTACATGGTGCCGGCGCAGATTGTGGTGCTCGACGAGTTCCCGCTGACCTCCTCGGGCAAAATCGACCGTAAGGCCTTGCCGGCACCGATATTTGCCGCGACGCCCTTCCGGGCGCCGCAGACTCGGGTCGAGAAAATCGTCGCGGAGGTGTTCGCGGAGGTATTGGGTCGGGACCGAGCGGGGCTCGATGACGATTTCTTCGCGCTGGGTGGAAACTCGTTGACTGCAACCCGGGTGAGCGCGCGGCTGCAGTTCGCGCTGGGCAGAGAAGTGCCGGTGCGGTATCTGTTCGACGCGTCCACGGTCGAGGGTCTCGCCGACTATCTGCACTCGCATGGTGGCGGGCCCGCTCGCTCGCCGCTGCAGGCCATGCCGCGCCCCGAGCGCGTTCCGTTGTCGTATGCCCAGCAACGATTGTGGTTCATCGACCAACTACAAGGCCCCTCCCCCGTCTACAACATGCCCATCGCATTCCGGATCACCGGGGAACTGGATATCGAAGCACTGGACGCAGCCCTCGACGACGTACTCGCCCGCCACGAATCACTGCGCACCACATTCCCCGCCACCGACGGCGTGCCAATCCAACAAGTACTGCCGGCCCGACCCGGAATGTGGCGACGCGACGGCCCCGCAGTACTACCGCTGCCCGAACAAGACATCGACGACGCCTTGGCCGAACTGGCCGAATACCGATTCGACCTCTCGACCGAAATCCCCATCCGCGCCCACATCTACTCGCTCCGACCCCAACAACACATCGTCGCAATCGTATTGCACCACATCGCATTCGACGGATGGTCACCGATTCCCATGGCCCGCGACGTCAGCGACGCATACCGAGCCCGCCGACACGGCCACGCACCGCATCGGGCACCGCTGCCAGTGCAATACATCGACTACACACTCTGGCAACGAACCCAACTCGGCGACCTACACGACCCCCACAGCCCCATCACCACCGAACTCGAGTACTGGGAACACACCCTCGCCGGAATGCCCGAACACCTCGAACTCCCCACCGACCGACCCTACCCACCAACTACCGACCACCACGGCGCGAGCCTGAAAGTCGAATGGCCCGCGGAATTGCAACAGCAGATCAACCGAACAGCGCGCGAACACAACGCGACCGGCTTCATGGTCATCCAGGCCGCCCTGACAGTGCTGTTGTCGAAGATCAGCGCCGACCCCGACGTAGCGGTCGGCTTTGCCGTCGCCGGTCGTGATGATCCCGCCCTCGACGAGTTGGTCGGCTTCTTCGTCAACACCTTGATACTGCGAGTCGACCTCACCGGGGATCCCACCTTCACCGACCTGTTGACCCAGGTCCGCGCCCGCAGCCTGGAAGCGTTCGAACACCGGCACGTACCGTTCGAGGTACTGGTGGAACGACTCAACCCGGCCAGATCATTGACACATCACCCGCTGATCCAGGTTCTGCTCGCCTGGCAGAACTTCACCGGAAACAACGATCCAGCAGCCGGATTGGCGCTGGAAGACCTCCAGGTCACCTCGCTTCCGTTGGATACCCACAGCGCCCGCATGGACATAGCCTTCTCCCTCGGCGAACGCTTCACCGATACCGGCGAACCCGCCGGACTCGGCGGAGCAGTGGAATTCCGCACCGACATCTTCGACACCACCACCATCGAAACACTCGTCGACCGGTTGGAACGAACACTGAACGCCGTCACCGCCAACCCGGAACAACCACTGTCATCGATAGACCTGCTCGACGAATCCGAACACACCCGGCTGGACGAGATCGGCAACCGCGCCGTATTACGTTCGCGCACACCATCGATGAAGTCGGTACCGGAACTGTTCGCCGAACAGGTCGCCCGCACCCCCAACGCAACAGCCTTGAGCTGCGGCGATCATTCATACAGTTACCGGCAACTCGACGAGGCGGCGAACCGGCTGGCGCATCTGCTCAGCGGCCACGGGGTGGGCCCCGGAGGCGTGGTCGGGCTACTGATGCAGCGCTCGGCACAAGCGATCACCGCCATCACCGCGGTACTCGAGACGGGGGCGGCCTACCTGCCCATCGATCCCGAACATCCGAGGGCACGAATCGAATTCATGATTGCCGACGCCACACCGGCGGCCGTGATCACCACCGCCGACCTGGCCGGACGACTCGACGGAATCGACATACCGATCATCGATGTCGACGACCCCGCAATCCACAGCCAACCCAGCACCGCGCTACCGGCGCCGCGCCCGGATACCATCGCCTACCTCATCTACACCTCCGGCACCACCGGGGTGCCCAAAGGCGTGGCCACCACCCACCGCAACGTCACCCAACTACTGACGACCCTGGACACCGGCCCTACACCCGCCTCCGAACAGGTATGGGCGCAATGCCATTCGCTCGCCTTCGACATTTCGGTGTGGGAAATCTGGGCCCCGCTACTCCACGGCGGCCGACTGGTCGTCATACCCGACACGACCACCCTCTCCCCCAACGACTTTCACGATGCGCTTGCCGCCGAACACGTCACGGTGTTGACCCAAACACCTACTGCGGCAGCAATGCTCACGCCACGAGACCTGGAACCGCTGACCCTGATACTCGGCGGTGAAACCTGCCCTGCTCGAGTGATAGACCAGTGGGCACCCGAACACACGGTGATCAACGGCTACGGCCCCACCGAAACCACCATGTGCGTCACCCTCACTTCACCCTTGACACCCGGATCGGGAACTCCGCCGATCGGCGCACCCGTAGCCGGGGCAGCGTTGTTCGTCTTCGATAACCGACTACAGCGCGTGCCGGTCGGCGTCACCGGCGAACTGTACGTCGCCGGCGCGGGAGTCGCCTGCGGATACTGGCGGCGCACCGCACTGACCGCGACGCGATTCACCGCCTGCCCATTCGGGAAGCCCGGGACACGCATGTACCGCACCGGCGACCTCGTCCGCTGGGGACACGACGGTCAGCTGCGGTATGTGGCCCGCGCCGACGAGCAGGTCAAAATCCGCGGATATCGCATCGAGTGCGGCGAAGTCCGGGATGCCCTGACCGGATTGGACGGGGTGGAACAGGTGGCAGTGATCGCCCGCGAAGACGACCCCGGAGACAAGCGCCTGGTCGCCTACATCACCGGCACGGCAAACTTCACCGACATACGCACCCAACTCGCCGAACGACTTCCCGCCTACATGATCCCCGCGGCAGTCATGACACTGCCCGCGCTACCACTGACCGTCAACGGCAAACTCGACACCCGTGCCCTACCGGTACCCGAATACGCGGCGAGCGGGTATCGCGCCCCGAGCACTCCCGTCGAGGAAATACTCACCACCCTCTACGCCCACACACTCGGACTCGACCACGTCGGCATCGACGACTCGTTCTTCGACCTCGGCGGAGACTCACTATCGGCGATGCGCCTGATCGCCGCGATCAACACCACACTCGACACCGACCTCTCGGTACGCACCGTATTCGACACACCCACCGTTGCCCGGCTGGCCTCCGGTATCGGTCGCGCGGGTTCGAGCCGACTCCCACGACTGACACCCGTCGAACGGCCCCCGGTAATTCCGTTGTCGTATGCCCAGCAACGACTGTGGTTCATCGACCAACTGGAGGGCCCCTCCCCGCTCTACAACGTGGCGGCGGCGTTGCGGTTGAGCGGTGGGCTCGATGTCGAGGCGCTGCGTGCAGCGCTGGCCGATGTGGTCGGCCGGCATGAAAGCCTCCGCACGGTGTTCGGCACGGTCGAGGGGACACCCCGGCAGATGGTTATCCCCGTCGAGCGGGTCGATTTCGGGTGGGAGGTTGTCGATGCGACCGGGTGGTCGGGCACCCAGCTGGATGCGGCGGCCGACGCGGCGGCATGCTACCCCTTCGACTTGTCTGCCGAAATTCCCTTGCGGGCAAGGCTTTTCGAAGTTGCCGATCGCGAACACGTGCTGGTGATCGTGATGCACCATATCGCTGCTGACGGCTGGTCGCTGAGGCCGCTGGCCGCTGATTTGAGTGTGGCGTATGCCGACCGGTGCGCGGGCCGAGCGCCGAATCGGTCGCCGTTGGCGGTGCAATACATCGACTACGCGGGGGTGTCATGGCAACCGTGTAAGTCCGGGCGATCTGTGATCAGATGCCCTCGGACGGGCGGTTGAAGGAGAGATT